>JASHTT010000730.1 GCA_030040415.1 Streptosporangiaceae bacterium
TCGGTGAAGCTGTAGAACTTGGCCGGCGCGATCGGCGCCATCCCTGTCTTCTTGCGGAGTTGATCCTCCATCTCGCCGTCGGTGAACTTGAGCATTCCGCAGTCGGTGTGATTGATGATCATTATCTCTCGGCTGCCCATCAGATGGGTCGAGAGAACGAGCGAGCGGACGGCGTCGTCATCGATCACGGTGCCGAAGTTCCTGATCATGTCTACGTCAGCCTCGGCGAGACCCAGCATGTGTTCTATGTCGCTTAGCCGGGGATCCGCGCACGTGACCATTGCGATCTTGGGCGCCGGTGGCTTCCCACGGCTGGGATCGTAGTCCTTGGCGATGGTTGCATTGGCGCTCAGCGCCTCATCGATGACGCTCACGATGCTTGTCCTCTCCCCCGGGCGTGCCGACTCTCGCCGGGCGCGCCGAACCAGCCGAGTCATTCATCCGACCTGGTACCCCGTCCCTCGGCGTGCTATCCCCGTTACCGGCACGCGGAAGGGAGGCGTGCCCCGCTTGGGTCACGACGCGTGGTCAGGGCGCCGACCCGTCGGCCATCCAATGCTCGAACACGGCGACGTGCTCTGGCGGCCACGCTCCGTCGCAGGGCATCGTGCCGTTGCGGAGGCGTGCGAGGATCGCGTCCTGGTGTGCCCGGACGTCGCTGTAGGACCACAGGTCGAAGGCTTTGAGCATCGAGTCGTGGTCCTTCTCGCGGAACATAGGGCGGACATCGCGCTCAAAGCTCAGCCGCTGTGGTGAGTCCGGCTGGCTGGTCATGGGCGCCTCCCTCCGTCGTAACGGTGCGACGCTTCCCTCCTGAGCAGCCGCATTGGGCCAGAGCATCTCCTGGGCCACGTCGGGCCAAACTTGGCCGCCGCGCGATAGCCGCAGGCGTCACAGATCACGCCGGGACGCCGTTCAAGTCAAATAGCTCGCTATGACACATTGCAACCGGCCAGATCATGTCCAGGCCGTCCTGCACCCAGCGTCCGGTCGTGTCGAGATCACATAATTCGGTATTTGCTATAAATATTCCGTTTATCCTATGCGTCCTGCATCCGTACATCACCGTCAGCAATAATCTCCGCACCCGCGCGCGGGCTCGTTTTCGGCGGCATCAGCGGGTTCTAATGAGATGTGCGTTCCCGGCAGCAGGCACCGATCGGCGCGCGGGTACGCGCTGCGCACTTCGACAATTTCTGTCCCGGCGGCCTCGGACTTCCGGTAATCACTCTCCGTGCGACCGGACTCAGCCGACAGGAAAGCACCGCAATGGTGCGGGATGGCATCGGGGCGGCCGCCGCCGGCCAGCGCTGTGAACGCTGCCGATGTCCTATCGCACCAGGGCAGAGCGCCCGGCGGCGCGTCAGCAGAAACTGGGTGCATGAGAACTGCCCGTCATAGCCGCTCGCCGGCTGCCAAACGTCCGGATCAGCCGGCTGCGGTGCGGCCGCGAGCTCACAGTGGGGTGAGGATCATGAGTACCTCGTCCCGGAAATCATCCGGTCCGAATCGCAGGGCCCTGGGCCAGCAGCCCGCGATTGTCCAGCCGAGCCGCTGATAGAACGTCTCCAGGCCCATCCCGCCGCGGACCGCGAGACGGAGCTGATCCAAGTGCATCTCGTCACGCGCAACCTGCCTGGCCCTGATCATCAGCGCGCTGCCGATGCCCTGGCCGCGGAGTGCCGGGTCGGCCTGCAGGCGGCTGATCGTCCCCCAGTGCGCAATGAGCGGATTAGCCTCCCGGTGGATGCTGACCCACCCCGCCAGCCTGTCGTTCCGGACCGCGACCAGCAGCCTGCGGCGGTCGGCAGCGGTGTACTGGCGCAGAATCGCGACGTCGTGGTCAGCCGGCATCATGGAACTATCCCACGGTGCCGGCCCACCACGACTATCCGGTTCAGCCGCCTGCGACGCGCCAGATCGACCGAGCCAATGGCGACCGGCCGGGGCGCCGGCTTTCGTGCGACTCCTAGTCGCCGGGGTGATTCCTGAGGCGGTAGTAGTCGTTCTCGACCAAGTCCGGCCGGCCGAATAGCGGGTCGTAGTAGCCGCTTGTTCCGTCCACTCGCCGGGATCTCCGGCGGGCAAGAAACGTGCGGGCATTGCGCTTGCCGGGGCGCTGGCCGTCCGCTGCCCCGGAGGCAGTGCTCGAACATGGCAGCTCGGCCTGTTCGCGGGTATCGGCGACCACGCTCATGGCGGGCGTCGTCGGTGGCATGTCGTGCCTCTCTTTCGGTCGCGCGGCCCGCCCGTGCGCCGGAGTCCGGCCTCTGGCGAGCCGCTGAGCTGGGCTTACCTCCACGATCACCGGTGGAAAGCAGCTGCACCACACGCGATGACCCACGCAGTGGCTCACGCAACGACTCACATGAACGTGCCCGGCCACCCCTTGTCAGCGCTGGCCGTGCAGAGGTCTGCGTAAGCTTTGGGCACGTTCCGGCAGCAGGGTGATCCGGCGCAAGTGGGCGCGAAAGGCATCGGTACGTGGCGCAGCAGAGTGGGCTCGACTTCGCGGAGTTACTGCGACGGCTGCGGGTACAGGCCGGGCTGACTCAGGAGGAGCTGGCGGAAGCGGCGAGGCTGAGCCCTCGGTCGGTCAGTGACCTGGAACGGGGAGTTCACCGCAGCGCACACAAGAACACAGCGGAGCTGCTGGCCGATGCGCTGGGCCTAGCCGAGCCGATGCGCGCGCTGTTTGTGGCGGCAGCCCGCGGCCACGGGCCGGCTGCGCCGATCGCTGCGGCTGCGGCGCTGGAGATGGAACCAGGCGCTGCCACCGCCACTGCTACCAGGACCTTGCCGCGCGCCAGCGTCAGCTTCACCGGCCGCAGCCAAGAAGTGGCACGGCTACTCGAGGCGCTGACTCCTGAGGCCGCACGGGGCGCCGTGCTCGGCATCCACGCGATCGACGGGATGGCCGGAATCGGCAAGACCACGTTGGCCGTGCACGCCGCCCACATTCTGGCCGAGAGCTTCCCCGATGGACAGTTCTTCCTGCCCCTGCACGCCCACACCCCAGGGCAGCGGCCGGTTGACCCGGCCGACGCGCTGACCAGCCTGCTGCTGACCGCTGGGCTTGGCGCACAACAGATCCCGCCCGGCCTGGAAGCCCGGGCAGCCCGTTGGCGCGATCACGTCGCGGGCAAGCGGATCTTGCTGCTACTCGACGACGCCGCGGGCCACGAGCAGGTCCGGCCGCTATTGCCGGGCACCGTTGGGAGCCTGGTGCTGATCACTAGCCGCCGTCGGCTGGCGGCGCTCGAGGACGCCGCTCAAATCAGCTTGGACACTTTGTCGCCTGACGATGCGGCGACCCTGCTGGCCCGGCTGGCTGCCCGGCCGTCGCTCGGCTCCGGAGATCGCGCACTCGCCGAGATCACCCGGCTCTGCGGATACCTGCCGCTGGCCATCGGCATGCTCGCCAGCCAGCTTCGCAATCACCCTGCCCGGACGGCCGCCGACCTAGCCGGCGAGTTGGCGGCGGCCCGAGATCGGCTGGCTCTCATGTATGCCGAGAACCTGTCGGTAGGCGCAGCATTCGACCTGTCGTACGCCGACCTGAATCCCGGCCAGCAGCGCATGTTCCGCCGGATCGGCCTTATCCCAGGCCCGAGCCTGGACGTATACGCCGCGGCCGCGCTCGACGGCAGTGCCCTGGCCACGGCCCGTCGCCGCCTTGACGAACTGTATGACCAGCACCTGATCGCCGAGCCAGCACCTGGCCGGTACGAACTGCACGATTTGATCCGCGAGCACGCCCGTGCGCTTGCCGCCGCCGACGAGGCGGAGTCAGACGAAGCGACCGGTCGGCTGCTGGATTACTACCTGCACGCTGCCCTCGCGGCTGGTCGGCATTTCTCGCCCTGGGCAACCGCGTACCGGCGCCCACCACCCAGCCCGCCCCCATCCGATGCGCCGGACTTGTCGGGCATCGCGCGGGCGGCGGACTGGCTGGAAGCCGAGCGGGCGAACCTCGACGCTGCCACTGATCACGCGGCCGGCCACCAGCGACCGACCCATGCCGTTGCCATAGCCGCGGCCATGAGCGGATTCCTTTCCGCACGCGGTTACCTTGTTCAGTCCGGCGAGTTCCAGCGCAGAGCCCTGGCCGCGGCGCACCAGGCGGGTGACCGGCTCGGCGAGGCGGGAGCGCTGGCTGCTCTTGGACAGCTGCAGCAGACTGTCAGCGACTATCCGGCCGCCGCAGCCAGCCTGGCCGAGGCGGTAGCGATGTTCGGCGACATCGGGGACGTGTCCGGCCAGGCCTACGCCCTCAACGACCTGGGTTTCGTACAAGTACTGACCGGCGACTACCGCGCCGCCGAAGCCAGCCACCGGCAGGCACTCGAAATAGCTCACCTTGGCGGCAATCGCTCCCTGGAGACTATGGCCCTAGCGAACCTGGGCCTGGTCAAGACACTGACGGGGGATCACTCAACCGCGGCCGCCTACCTGCAACGGGCACTGGCGTTGTCACACGACCTCGATAACGTGCTCCAACAGGCCTTTATCTTCAATGGTCTAGGCGTCGTTCAGCAGGAGACCGGTGACTACGAAGCCGCCACCGCGAGCCAGCAGCAGTCGCTGGCGCTGTTCCGCGACATGGGGCACCTGATGGGCCAGGCGTACGTCCTGAACGACATGGGACTGGTACACCAAGAGACTGGGAACTACGCGTCTGCCGCCGAAAACCACGAGCAGGCGCTGGCGTGGTTCAGCGAGCTTGGCAACCGGCTCGGCCAGGCGGAGGCACTGAACCGCCTCGGTGAGCTGGCGATGCGGACTTCGGCGAGCGGGCAGAGCCGCGAGTTGCACACCCAGGCGCTGGGCATTGCCCGCGAGGTCAGCTCGGCATTCGAGGAAGCACGCGCTCTCGAAGGAATTGGCCGCAGCTACTTGCACAATGGCGACCGCGACCAAGCCGCTGAGCACCTGCTGCAGGCAGTCGCGATCTACGAGCGTCTTGGCGTCCCTGGCGCGCGCCGGGTTCAGCAGACTGTCAAGGACGAAGGACTGAGCTCCGAAGAGCCACCATGACGACAGCCGTCAGGCGGCGGGGGTCGGAGACACCTGGTGGGATACGGCACCTGTTGAGGGGCACACCTCATGCGCCCACTTGCCGTCCGCCCGGCGCCGCACGTCCTCGCCCGGCCGGATCTCGTTACCGCAGCGCGTGCATGTCTGACCCGGCGCGTGTGCCTCGTTGTCCTCGTAAGGCTCCGCCGTGAGTTCGTCAGGCCCAGCGTGATGTTCTTCCGGCGCGATGCCGAATTCCTCTTGCCTGCCTTTCTCGATCTCCGTTCCCCCGAAGTCCGGCGGAGTTGTCATCCCGGGCTCCTTGGTGGTAGCGCGAGCTAGTTCAGAACAGTCCGGCCACTTGGTGGACGTCGCCGCACCCAACGTTCAGTGCAGCATGGTGTCGGCGAATAGCCTCCTCGTCTGGGCCGTCCAGCAGGCAGTAAACCTTGCCGTCGCTGTTGTGAAACAGTTCCACCTGGCGCACTCCGAACTCATCGGTAGCGCCGTCTCGCGCCCCTTGGGCTATCTGTTCGATGGCCTCTGGCGGAAGCTGCAGGTCATCGTGGTAGTCCATGAACCTCGGCATCTCGTCCCCTCCCGAACTGGCTTGCCTGGTAACTCTCCTCTCGCGGACACGAGTTGTCTACGTCGTTGCATTGGTGCTCGTCCGAGTCAGGATCTCCAGCACGTGACCGTCAGGGTCTTCGAAGTACACGCCGCGGCCGCCGTCCCGGTGATTGATTACACCTGGCTGGGTCCGGCCCGGATCAGCCCAGTACTGCAGGCCCTGGTCACGGATCCGGCCAAACGCAGCATCAAATTCGTCCTCACTGACCAGGAACGCGTAGTGCTGCGGCGTTATCGGTGCCGCGGTTTCGGCGAAATCCAGTGAGACGTTGTTGTCTGCTTCAACCACGAGAAAACGCGCGAACCTGACTGGCGCCCGCAGGCCGAGGATCCCCGCCAGGAAGTCCGCCGACCGCTGCTGGTCGCGGCACGAAACTATCGTGTGGTTCAGCTGCACGCTCACCTGATGATTGTGCCCCAGCCCGGCACCAATGCAGGTCGCGGCGCGTGCATGCGGAAGTTCCGGATGGAGACTCGCGGCGTGAAAGTGCGACTCAGGTGGTGAGGCAGCCGAACTACTGCCGCGGCCGCTGGGGATGCAGCTATCGTGTGTGGCGCTCGGAGACTGTTGGGCGGGAGGGATCGCTGGGGTGAGCGGTTACTTTGATTATTCCGGACGGGACGATGTGCTGAGCGGTGGTGCACGGCGTATCCCGGTGAGCACCCCGGCGGGAACTTACCGCGTGTGGGTGAAGCGGATCGGCAGCAATCCGGCCCTGCGGATGCTGCTGCTGCACGGCGGTCCTGGCGCGACCCATGAGTACCTGGAGGCCTGCGACAGCTACCTGCCGGCGGCGGGCGTCGAGTACTACTACTACGACCAGCTTGGCTCGGGCTTTAGCGACCAGCCGACCGACCCGTCGTTGTGGGAGCTTGACCGCTTCGTTGACGAGCTGGAGCAGGTACGCGCCGCGCTCGGCCTGGGCCGGGACAACTTCGTGCTGTACGGCCAGTCGTGGGGCGGCATCCTGGCAATGGAATATGCCCTGCACTATCAGCAGCACCTACGAGGGCTGGTCATCTCCAACATGATGTCCAGCGTCCCGGCGTACAACGCCTATGCCAGCCAAGTGCTCATGCCCGAGATGGACCAGACGGCGCTGGCCGAGATCCAGTCGCTCGAGGCGGCCGGTGACACCGAGAACCCGCGATACATGCAGCTGCTGTACGAGCAGCACTATGTCCATCACGTGCTGCGCATGCCGTCAGACGAGTGGCCCGAACCGGTGCAGCGCGGTTTCGCCCACGTCAATCCGGCGATCTACGTATCGATGCAAGGCCCGAGCGAGCTTGGCATCAGCCCCGGCGCGAAGCTCGTCCGCTGGGACAGGACCGGACAGCTGTCCTCGATCAAGGTGCCGACCCTGGTCATCGGCGCGCGGTACGACACGATGGACCCCGCGTACATGGAGATGATGGCCGACCGCCTGCCCGCCGGGCACTATCTCTACTGCCCCAACGGCAGTCATCTTGCAATGTATGACGATCAGCAGACCTACTTCGCGGGGCTGATCAGTTTCCTGCACGATCTGACAGGCAGTCAGCCGGCACCGGCCGCAGATGTAGCCGGAGCCGGTGCCCTATGACCTCGGCGGGGCCTTCACAGGTTGGTTGTCCACTGGAAGTCGAAGTAGACGCCTTCGTAGGACATCTGGCCGTTGGTCACCGTGATCGTGTCAAGGCCTGTTGAGCTGGCGTTTTCGTCGATGACGTCGATTGTCCCGTTGCCGTTACTGACGTTGACGGCGGTGACGACGGCGACGTGCTCGTCGCTGCTTGACCACATGCTGATGATCTGCCCTGGAGTGAGCGAGCTGGTGAAGGTGCTCGTCGAGCCGTTTGCGCCCGCGGGATAGACGCTGTAGCCGTATTTGGTGGCGTAGTCATAAGCGACCCAGCTGCCGTTAGGTACCGCCGGGGGGACGTCGCCGGTCAGGTAGTAGAAGTAGCGGGCGGCATACTCGACGCACTGAAAGCCGATCGAGTCGAACTCGATGTTGTTGTAGTAGATAGGTCCCTGCTCGTTGGAGCTAGGGCCGGAGTAGCGCTGTCCGCAGGCCGCGACGCCGTCATAGCTGTAGCCCAGGTAGGGCTGGTTGTAGTGGCTGGCGCAGAAACCTGGCCCTGCCCAGGTGCTCAGCACGCCTGAGCTGTAGTCCCACAGGGCGTGGCCTCCTTGGGTGTAGATGACCAGGTTTCCGTCGTTCTGCATGGCGAGGTCGTCGTCGGTCGAGGGGGCGGTGGACGATGACCAGAGCGCCGTGCCGTCCGGGGCATAGATCACCAGGTTCCCGTCGTACTGCATGATGATGACCGAGCCGGGCGTTCCGGTGCCGCTGGCCCACAGCGCCTTGCCGCCCGGCCCGTAGACCACGAAGTTCCCGTCGGTCTGCATGGCAGCGGCGTAATCACCGTCGGTCGACACGAGCGCCTGGCCAGGCTCAAGCCCGTGGCCCGCTGGCAGGGAGTCTGGAAGGCCGATGACGCCGGAGCCGTAGTCCCACAGCGCAATGCCTCCCTCGCTGTAGATAACCAGGTTCCCGTCGGTCTGCATGACAAGGCTGTCGTCGGTCGAGGGGGCGGTGGACGATGACCAGAGCGCCGTGCCGTCCGGGGCATAGATCACCAGGTTCCCGTCGGTCTGCATGATGATCTTCGAGCCGGGGGTTCCGGTGCCGGTCGCCCACAGCACCTTGCTATCCGTACCGTAGACGACGAAGTTCCCGTCGGTCTGCATGACAGCCGCGTACTGATCGTTGCTCGCATACAGTGCCTGGCCTGGCTCGAGGCCTTGCCCGGCGCTGAGCGTGTCACTGTCATACGTGTAGTGATCAGCGCTCGCCGCCGCCGAGGTGCCGTACTTGGTGACGACGCGGACAGCGACCGGGCCAGCCGAGCCTGGTGGGGCCGTGACCTGCAGTTGGGTGCGCGACGCAACCTTCACCGACTTGCCCTTGACGGACCCGAACCGAATCGCCGTGACCGAGACGAAATTCGAGCCCTTGATGGTCACCCTGGCACCGCCCGCCGTCGGACCCTGATTAGGTGACACGGAGGTGATGGCCGGCCGGCCGATGTTCCCCGGAAACGCCGCCGCGGCCGTCGCCTCGGGACGGGCACTTGGGGCGCCTAGCGCAGCCGCCGGGAAGGCTGTCAGGCCGGTAATCCCCAAGACCACGACTGCAGCCAAAACCACGGTCCGCAAGCAGCGGTCACTCCGGCAGCGAACTGGCACCTGCTCCCCCTCAATACGGCAGCCTCACGGCCCAAGGCCTCCGCATGGCGGGGCAGACCACGGCGCTCGCAGTCATCGACACCGAGCCTCGCGCCGTAACCATCCCCGCGGCGCATTTTCGCTCCGCCCGCCATCCGGAAGCCCAGCCAGCAGTTTCCGAGGCAAAGACGGCCAGCGCAAGATCGCCTGAGAACCCCGGACAACGTCGTACTGCGCTCAGCGCTCAGCAGCCGCTTGGGCCCGACCGCTGGGATGCGGCTATGCGAGACTGGGGCGAACTGCGACAGTGTCGTGTCGCAGCCCGGGAGGGGGACGGATCGTGAGGTGCGCACGCTTGTTAGCTCTCGCCGGCCTAGTCGCGAGCACTGCCCTCGCGGCAGCGACAGTAGCCGTCCCGGGAACTGCCCTGGCCGGATCCGGCACTGTCTCACTAAGTCAGGCATCGGCGGCAGACCACTCCCTCACCTCCGTCGCCTGCGCAGGGACCTCGAACTGCTGGGCCGTCGGAGACTACGGAGCCAACGATGTTCTCTACTCCAGCTTGGCCGAGCACTGGAACGGCGCCAAGTGGGTAACTTGGAAGCCGCCTAATCCGACCAATGCCACGGCGCTGTCCGGCGTTTCCTGCGTCGCTTCCTCCGACTGCTGGGCGGCCGGGTCGGCTTCCTCTGGCCCGCCGTCCGACGAGTACTCGCCGGTGGCCGAGTACTGGGACGGGACCAAGTGGCAGGCTGCGACGCCGCCGAGCCCCTCCGTGTCCAGCTTCTTCGACGCCGTCGACTGCACCAGCAGAACGAACTGCTGGTATGTCGGCTCCTCCGCCGACCTCACCCTGATTGAGCGCTGGGTCGACGTGACCAAAGAGGGCATCAAGTGGCTGGTCGACATCTCACCGAACCCGGCGGGGGCTAAGCGCAGCTCTCTGGCCTCCATCTCCTGTGTAACTCAATCCGACTGCTGGGCGGTCGGCTACTACACGAATAGCTCGAACGCCGACGAGACCCTCGCCGAACACTGGAACGGCGAGAAGTGGACGCTCGGGGCAGTGCCGAATCCAGCCGGAGCCGCCGAGGGCAGCTTCCTTACCGGCATCGCGTGCACGGGCTCGACGAGCTGCACGGCGGTCGGCTACGACATAAACAGCTCGTTCGTCGACGAGACCCTGGCCGAACACTGGAACGGCACCAAGTGGAAGGTGCAGCCGACCCCGAATCCCGCCAAGTCGACGCTCAGCATCCTGAACGGCGTCGCGTGCACAGGCTCGGCGAACTGCACCGCGATCGGCTACCACGCCAACGGCTCTGACATCGTCACCCTGGCCGAACGCTGGAACGGCACCAAGTGGCTGGTGAGCCCTACCCCGAATCCCTCCGGACCGACGCTCAGCGAGCTCAACGGCGTTGCGTGTGCTAGCAGCTCGGATTGCTTGGCGGTCGGGGACAGCGGAGAAACCCAGCAAACCCCTTCGCTAACACTCGCCGAGCACTGGAACGGCACAAAGTGGGCGCTCGTGCCGACGCCCAACCCTTGACATCTCAGCTGTTGTCACGTGCCGTCAACGAATGCCTGCGTGTGGCCGGCCTGGTCGGTGTAAGACCCGCCGGCCGCGCAGTCCCGGGGCTGCGTGCAGGACACCGAAGTCACCGCCGCACTCTTGCCGAGGTTGAGGGCTGCGGTGCCAGGCAGTATCTCCGCCCTGCCCCACTGGCCGCCGCTCTCGCTGGCCACGAACACCTCGCCGTGCCCGTTGAGAGGGTCGTAGTAGGACCCGACAGCACCGCAGTTGCCCGCCGACCAGCACGACACCGAGTTGATCTGGGCGTTGTCGGCGCTGGTAACTAGCGCTGACATGCCAGGCACCTCGATGGGCGTGCCCCACTTGCCGTTCCGCTGGCCCAGCACGTAGGCCTCGGTAAACGCTGGCACGTAATCGAACCCGCCGACGCTGCAGTTGCCGGCCGAAGAGCACGACACGGAGTTGACCTGGCTCATGCTGGGGTACGGCGGGTACTGCGCCGCGCCCCAGTGGCCATTCTTCTCGGTATCCACGAACGACCCCTCGCAGTCGTAAGGGGGCTGTTCCGGCCTGGCGGCTCTCTCACTGACGCGGGTGGCGGGGATGTCGCAGTTCATGAACTGCGTGAACTGCAGGTACCCGCCGACGCCGCAGTTTCCGATCGATGAACACGACAACGCGGTGACCTCGGCGTACCAGCCGCCGTTCAGCGTCGCGGTGCCGGGTATCTCCTGCGCCGCACCCCACTTGCCGCTGGCCTGGTCCACCACGAACGCCTGGATTGGGAACGTGTCGTCGGGATCCATCTCGTTGGTCTGGTAGAACCCGCCCGCCACGCAGTCGCCCGTGAACGGGCACGACACCGAGGTGACCGCGGCGTTCTGGCCTGTGTTCAGCTTCGCCAGGCCGGGCGGTACTAGCGCGTCCCCCCACCGGCCGGCCTGCTGGGTCGCCACGAACCCTGCGCCGCCGATGAATCCGCCGGCCGCGCAGCCGCCCCCTGGCGCGCACGACACGGAGCTCACCTGCGAGTTGACCGCGCCAGCATTCAGCGCGGCCAGGCCAGGCACCGTGGCCGCCGCGCCCCACTTGAAGTCCCGCTCCATCACCAGGAATCCCTGCGTGTCCTTGCCGTGATCGGTGTAGAAGCCGCCGGCTTCGCAGTCACCACCCGGCCCGCACGACACCGATAGCACCTGTGCGTTCCCGCCGACGTTCAGAGCGGCGCTGCCGGGCACCTCGAGGGCCTTTCCCCACAGGAAGTCCCGCTCTGTCACCACGAACGCTTGCTTGAACCCCATGACCCGGGTGTAGAACCCGACCGCGGCACAGTCACCGGCGCGCCAGCAAGACACCGACAGGACCCGCGCGTTCCCGCCCGCGTTCAGCGCCGCCAGTCCCGGAACCTCGATCGCCCGGCCCCACGCGGCACCCGTTGCCGCCGTGGTCGCCGTCGGCGTTCCGGCCACCGCCGCACCGGCCGGAGCGAGGGCCACAGCCGCTCCGGCTATCACCGCCAGCCACCGCCATCGGCCCAACCGGAACACCCGGCTCCAGCCGACCCGAACCTGCACTTCCCCGGACACTGTCATTCTGGCTACACGGCCCATGACTCACACCCGTCCCAGCTAACACGCGGCCGTACAAGGCGAACGGTGACAGTCAGGCCCACAGCAACGCAAGGGGACCCATCCCCGCCCGCCAGCCCGGCGTTCCGGCGGGAACCTCCGAGCAGCCACGTCTGCCGCCAGCAGCTTGGATGTCCGACCCACGTGGCACACTCCTCGGTGGCGGGCGCTCCCCCACCCGCTCACTCCGCATTTGCCAGCGCAGTCGAGGAGGCCGGCACATGGCTGTTGTCGCACTGCGTGCGGTGCAGGACGGGGATCTGAACGCGCTGTTCGAGTACATGCGTGATCCTGAGGGCATCCGGATGGCTGCGTTCACGCCACCGGATCCGGACGACCGGGACACCTTCGACGCGCACATGGCCAAGGTGCGAGCTGCCCCAGACGTCACGCTGAGAGCGGTGCTGTGCAACGGCCAACTGGCAGGGAGCATTTCCAGCTTCGTCTCCGAAGGCCAGACAGAGGTCACGTACTGGATTGACCGCGCGCTGTGGGGCCAGGGCATCGCGACCAGGGCCTTGGCCCTGCTGCTGGAACTGGTACCGACCCGGCCCCTGTATGCCCGCGCGGCGAGCGACAACGCCGGTTCGCTGCGCGTCCTGCAGAAGTCCGGCTTCAGGGCAGTGGCGACCGAGAGATCCTTCGCCGCCGGACGGCAGCAAGAGATCGAGGAAACCGTTCTCCGGCTGGACACCTGACTTCCGCTGGCAGCGAGAACCAATGGGGTGTGCGGGTTTCGCCGGCCGTTACGTCGATGCCTACCTGCCGAGATCGGGTTCGGTCCTCGGTTACACCGTCGCCGTCTGGAACTACGCTGACCTGACGTGCCGGCAGAAACGGGCCTTGGGCGTCACAGGCGCGAGATGAGCTCAGTCACGATCTCCGCCGCTGACTGTGCCTGCCTGGCCAGTGCGACGCTCTGCCCTGCCCACATCGACAGGGCCTCGATCTCACCCGTCGTCCCGACCATGGGCGGGGCAGGCTCGTAACGAACGATTGCTTCCCCCGAGGCGAAGTGCCCGATCACGTCGCCAGCTCCAGGACGCCGCGCAAGGGGCGGGCGGCCCGCGGCCCCCCACGCCTTCGAGGTCGAATTGCGCAGGGCCCGGTGCGGAGAGTCCGGCCAGCCGACCTCGTACAGGTTGGGGTACATCTCCGCGTCAGTCTCGGCCGCCGCTATCAGCGCGTGCCGGTAGTCCTCGTGGATCGGCATCTCCTTAGCGAGCAGGAACCGCGTGCCGAGCCAGGCGGCCTGGGCGCCAAGGGCGAGAACCGCGGCGACTCCGCGAGCGTCCCCGATCCCGCCAGCGGCGATCACCGGCACCGGCGCGACGGCGTCAACGACGGCGGGCACCAGCGGCAGCGTCGCGATGCCGCCCCAGACGTGCCCGCCAGCCTCCCAGCCTTGCGCGACAACTACATCAACTCCGGAATCGACCGCCTGCCGTGCTTCCTTGGCGCTGCCGACCGTGTGCAGGACGATTCCGCCGCCGTCGTGCACACGGTCGACGTAGTCGCTGGGATCCCCCCACATGAACGAGACGATCCGCAGGCCCGCCTCAAGGGCCTGGTCAACGCGGCGATGACGATCCTCGGTGAGAACGAGGTTGCCGCCGAACGGCCGCGAAGTCAGCGCCGCCGTGTTCCGGACGTCAGCTCCGACGTCTTCGGACCAGGTCAGTGTCAGCATGCCGAGCGCGCCGGCATTCGAGACCGCCGCGGCCAGCCCGGGGATAGCGGCCATGGGTGCCTGGACGATTGGCTGGTCGATCCCGAGCATCTCGCATACCTGGGTGCGCACGCTAGTCCGCCCCTCCCGATGTTTGCTGGCCACGCCCGGCCATGACGTGACCGGCCTGCGAATAGCTGGCCGTGGCCCAGCCAAGCGCGACGGTCGCCGCCTTACGATTCATACGACGACGGCTCTGCCTGGGGAGCCCGCCGGTCCCAGCCATGAAACTTCGAGTAGTCACCTGCGTCCCAGGCTTCGCGCAAGCCCGGGGTGCTCAGATCCCAGTCCGGCCGGATCTCGGCTGTGGCGGCACGCAGGTCGCGCCACAAGTCGTAAAAGGACGGACGGCCCCAGAACCAGTAGCCGTTGTAGACACTGTGCACGACCAGCCCCGGCTTGAGCACTAGGGTGTGCGGAACCATCGGGTTGTGCTCGGGGTCGGTGTACTCCTGAATGTCGAGGTCCTGCTGGACGGTCCGCCCGGGATCGGACAGGAACGTCCACTGCGCGCCCACCGACGCGCGGAATTCCTGAATGGTGTGATGGTCGTCGGTGGCGATGGTCGCAACCTGGGTGTACGCCACCGCGATCTTCGGGTAGTTGGCCGCCAGCTCAAGGTGCTGCTGATGCTCTTTAGGGCAGTAGTTGCCGCGCGCCAGGGTGAGGATCATCGGGTCACGGCCCTGCAGTTCGCTGAGCGTACGCACCGCGCCGGTGTGGTCCGGGAGGGCGTAGTCGGGCAGGATGCCGCCAGGCCTGATGTCTGGACGCATCGGACGACTCCTCGCAGTCAAGTGCGCCAATCCGCGACCATGTGGCAGCTGTCAACGGCGTCACAACGTCCTCAAATACCCGGAAGAGCCCAGGCCGACACCCGGAGCGGCCGGAGCGCGACCAGTCCGGGAACAGCGGCCCGAGATCGTCGCGGCCATGACCGCGGTGAGTCGCGGAGGGGTCACGCGAGGCCGCCGGCGCGATAGCGTAGGCCCGGTGAGCAGGGTGCACGACATGGGCGGGCAGACCGGGTTCGGGCCGGTCCCGGTCGAAGATGACGGGCAGTATTTCCACGCCGACTGGGAAGCCCACGTGTATGCGATCGTCCGGGTGCTGCAAAGGCGCGGCGTCATCAATGCCGCGTTCGATGATCTCCGCGACGCTATCGAGCGGATACCGCCCGCGGAGTACCTGAGCATGTCGTACTACGAACGCTGGCTGCGGGCGGCGGAGATGCTGCTGGCGGAGCGGAATCTGCTGCCCGATGACTAGGTTCGCGGCCGGCGCCCTGGTGCGAACCCGGGCGGCAGATCCCGACGGTCACACCAGGCTGCCGCGGTATGCCAGCGGCCACATAGGCGAGGTCGTCGAGGTTCGGGCGACCTGGCAGCTGCCGGACGAGGCGGTGCGCGGCGTGTCCCGGGCCGAGCCGGTCTACACCGTCCGCTTCGACGCGGCCGAGCTGTGGGGTTCGGGGTCGCACTCGGTCATCCTCGACTTGTGGGAGTCCTACCTTGAGGAGGCGCCGTGAGCGGCGACCACGACGAGCTTCCGGTGGCAGCCAGGGTGCGCAGGCTCGAAGAGCGCCTAGTCGAAGCCGGGCTGGCCACCGACGAGGAGTTCGACGAAATCCTTGAGGGCGTTTATGCATCGGCCTCACCGGTTAACGGCGCCCGGATGGTCGCTCGTGCCTGGACGGATCCGGGCTACCGTACGCGGTTGCTGGCAGACGCCAACGCGGCCGCCGCCGAGCTCGGCTTCGGCGATGGCGTCCACGGGTACCTGCTGAAGGCAGTCGAGAACACCCCGGACGTGCACAACATGATCGTGTGCACGCTCTGCTCGTGCTACCCGACCTCGTTGCTGGGGCCCTCGCCGAGCTGGTACAAGAGCTTCGCCTACCGGTCACGCGCGGTGCGCGAGCCGCGGGCCGTGCTGGCCGAGTTCGGGGTCGAGCTGCCCGATAGCACCGAGGTCCGGGTCTGGGACGCCAACTCCGAGACGCGTTACATCGTCCTGCCGCTACCGGCAGACGGCGCCGACGAGATGGACGAGGACGAACTGGTCTCGCTGGTCACCAGGAACGGGCTCATCGGCACCGCGATCCGGTAAC
>JASHTT010000065.1 GCA_030040415.1 Streptosporangiaceae bacterium
GGCGGGTCCGACTGGCAGGCCGGGACAGGCGTAGGGGGCAGTACGCAGGTCACGTCCGTGGCGTGCCCGTCCACCTCGCTCTGCGTGGCCGCCGACAATCGCGGCGACGTGATCATTTCTACCGATCCGGCCGCCGGGACGTGGCAGCTGACGAGCGTCGACGCCGAAAGCCCGGAGATTGACGCGGTGTCCTGCCCAACCGTGTCGCTGTGCGTTGCCCTGGCCACCAACCCGCAACAGACCGCGGGCTACGTGCTTACCTCGACCGATCCGTCCGGCGGGGCGTCAGCCTGGAGCAGCGCGCTAGTCGATCCCCAATTGGCGCTGACAGCCCTGGCCTGCCCCTCCGCTAGCTTGTGCGTCGCTACCGACGGCTCCGAGCTGTTCACCTCGACCGACCCCGCTGGCGGGGCATCCGCCTGGACCGGCGCGAGCATCAGTCAGACCCAGCTCGTGGCCGGGATCGCCTGCCCCTCGGTGTCGCTGTGCTTGGGCTTTCACGGGGACAGCATCCTGGCGTCCACCGACCCTGCAGGCGGCGCGTCCAGCTGGCAGGCCTTCCGGGTGACGGGCGCCAAGCTCCTCTCCGCGATGTCCTGTCCCAGCGTGTCGCAGTGCTACGCGGTGGGCCTGTACAACGGCAAGTACGCGATCTTCTACTCCAGCGACCCGGCCGGCGGCGCGGTCGCGTGGCAGGCGCGCGACACAAGCCCGGTGCCGACCGACGGCATCACCTGCCCGAGCGCCAGCCTCTGCATCGGACTCGGCGGACCGGGCATCCTCGCGTCCGACGACCCGGCCGCCGGCGGCACGACGTTCGTCGGCACGGCTGTTACCACCGACCCTCTGTACACCGTCAACGGGCTCGGCTGCGCGGGCACGGCGATGTGCGTAGCCGCCGAAACGAACAGCCTGGCGGTCGGCCTGCCGCTGAAATCCACCAGCACCACCATCACCTCGCTGACGAAGCCCGGCGCCGTCGGCCAGCCCATCACCGTCGCCATGCGGGTTAGCGGCCCCGCGCAGCACTCCGGCGCCCCGACACCGGCCGGCGCGGTCGACGTCAGCGCAGGCAGCGGTGACTGTCAGGCCAAGTTGTCCGGCAGCGGCGGCGTCGCGACCGGGAAGTGCGTGCTCACCGAGAGCAACCCCGGCAGCTATCAGGTCGTCGTGACCTACCAGGGAGACGCGATGTTCTCCAGCAGCACCGCTACCCGAGCCATCACCGTCGCAGATGAGCCCACGGCCACCAGCCTCAAGCTGTCGGCAACGAAGATCACATACGGGCACGAGGCGTCGGAGCGCATGACCGCCACGGTCACCGCCAAGTACGGCACCAGCACGAATATGGAATCGAGCGTCACCTTTACCGCCGGCAAGATCCAGCTGTGCATCACCGATGCGACTGCGAGCGGCAAGGCCACCTGCTCGCTGACCGCCCGCCAGCTCAAGGCCGGCAGCTACCAAGTCCGCGCTAGTTACGGCGGCACCAACATACTGGCCGGGTCCACCTCGCCGGCAAGGAAGCTGACGGTCGCCAAGTGACCGGGTAGCCAGCGAGCACAGCCAACCGCTCGGCACGCTCCGCCAAGGCTAGCGAATTTTCGACAACACCATCGTGACCTGGCCACTATCCAGGTCCACGTCGCAATCTCGCTAGCACGGAGCCAGTACTTAGCCGATGCTGGAAGCATGCACGAGGACAGGGAACGATGCATCCGGGCCGTCCAGGCCAAGGATGCGAGGTTCGACGGCTGGTTCTTCACCGCGGTGCGGACGACCGGCATCTACTGCCGGCCGAGCTGCCCGGTGGTTCCGCCCAAGCCGGAGAACATGACCTTCTACCCGAGCGCTGCGGCGGCTCAGCAGGCCGGATTTCGCGCCTGCAAACGCTGCCGCCCCGACGCCAGCCCCGGCTCGCCCGAGTGGGACGTGCGCGCCGACGTGGTCGCCAGGGCAATGCGCCTGATCGCCGACGGCGTCATCGACTCCGGCGGAGTTCCCGCGCTGGCCGGCCGGCTGGGCTACAGCGTCCGGCAGGTGGAACGGCTGCTGCTGGCCGAGCTGGGCGCCGGCCCGCTGGCAGTGGCCAGGGCACAGCGCGCACAAACCGCCAGGCTGCTGATCGAGACCTCACCGCTGCCGATGAGCGACGTGGCGTTCGCGGCCGGCTTCGCCAGCATCCGCGCCTTCAACGACACGGTCCGCGAGGTCTTCGCGCTGTCTCCCACGCAGCTCCGCGAGCGGGCCCGGCATGGCGAACAGAGCAGCGCCCCGGGGAGCATCTCGCTCCGGCTGCCGTTCCGCGCCCCGCTGGAACCCACCGGCCTGTTCGGCCACCTGGCGGCCACCGCGATACCGGGCGTCGAGGAGTGGCGCGGCGGCGCTTACCGCCGGACGCTGCGGCTGCCGCACGGACAGGGCATCGCCGAACTGTCGCCACGGCCGGATCACGTAGCATGCCGGCTCTGGCTGACGGACCTGCGTGACCTCGCCAGCACGATCAGCCGGTGCAGGCGGCTGCTCGACCTAGACGCCGATCCGGTGGCCGTCGACGAGCTGCTCAGCGCCGACGGAGCGCTCCGCCCGCTTGTCGCCAAGGCGCCGGGACGTCGGGTTCCCCGCACCATTGACCCGGCGGAATTCGCGCTGCGCGCAGTGCTCGGCCAGCAGGTCTCCACGTCCGCGGCCAGGCGGCAGGCCGGCCGGCTGGCAGCCAGTTACGGCCAGCACGTTGACGATCCGGCGGGCGGGCTCAGCAGGCTGTTCCCGTCGCCGGACGCCCTCGCCGCCGCGGATCCGGCCGCGCTCGCGCTGCCCAGGGCGCGCCGGGCGTCGTTCCTCGCCCTGGCCGCGGCTCTTGCCGACGCGAAGCTGGACCTCAGCGTCGGCGGCGACTGGCACGAGGCCCGGCTGCGGCTGGGCGCGCTGCCCGGTCTCGGCCAGTGGACCGTGGAGACCATCGCGATGCGCGCACTGGGCGACCCGGACGCGTTCCCGGGCTCGGACCTCGGCGTGCGCAAGGCCGCGGCGGAGCTCGGCTTGCCGGGCACGCCCGGCGCGCTGGCCGACCGCGCCGCGGCTTGGCGGCCCTGGCGCGCCTACGCCACCGCCTACCTGTGGTCCGCCTGTGGCCACGAGATAAACCGCCTCCCGGATTCTGACAGCGCCACCGCAAGCACCGTCATAGCGCACAGTTAACGACAGGAGCACAGATGACCAGCCAAACCACCCTTACCAGCCGCGCGCACGTCAACGTCGACAGCCCGCTCGGCCCGCTTACCCTGGTGGCCGAAGACGGCAAGCTGGCCGGGCTGTACATGGACGGCCAGCGCCACGCGCCACGTTCGCCCGGCGATAGCCGCATCGGCTGCGCAGGCGACCCGGCGGCCGAGCCGTTCGCGTCGGCTGCGGCCCAGCTCGCCGCCTACTTTGCCGGCCAGCTGACGTCGTTCGACCTGCCGCTCGCCCCGGTCGGCACGCAGTTCCAGCTTCGCGTCTGGGCCGGGCTGCAGGCCATTCCGTACGGCGAGACGATCTCATACGGGCAGCTCGCCAGGCACATCGGCAGCCCGGCGGCGAGCCGTGCGGTCGGGCTCGCCAACGGCAGGAACCCGATAGCCCTGGTCATCCCCTGCCACCGCGTCATCGGCGCGGACGGCAGCCTGACCGGCTACGGGGGCGGCATGGACCGCAAGCGCTTCCTGCTCGACCTGGAGCGTGCCGTCGCCGACAGGCATCAGGACACTCAGGTTCCGGCGTTACGGTGATGACCGTGATGACCGCGCCCGCGCAGCGGCTCCCGGAGGAGCTGAGCAGCTTCGTCGGCCGCGACCGCGAGGTCGCGGAACTGCGGGAGGTGCTGCGCAAGGCGCGGGCCGTCACGCTCTGCGGGGCTGGTGGCATCGGCAAGACCAGGCTCGCCCTGGCGTTGCTGTCAGGAATGGCAGACGAGTTTCCCGACGGCGCCTGGTTCGTGGATCTCAGCGAGTTGCGCAGCGCGCAGGACGTGCCAGGCAGGGTTGCCGCGGTGCTGCAGGTCGACGAGGAACCTGGCAGGCCGCTGCTTGACACGCTGGCCGACACGCTCAGGCAGCGCACGGCCGTGCTGGCCCTGGATAACTGCGAGCACCTGATCGACGCCTGCGCCGCGCTTTGCCAGCGGCTGCTGGCGAGCGCGCCCGGCCTGCAGGTCGTCGCGACGAGCCGGGAGGCGATGCGGGTCGCAGCCGAGACCGTCTGGCACGTGCCGCCGCTGGCGCTCCCCCCGGAGGGCAGTTCGGACGTTCGCGAGGTCGGCAGTTGCGACGCCGCCCGGCTCTTCACCGAGCGGGCGGCTGCGGCGGCGCCCGGATTCGCGCTGACGGCCGTGACCGCTCCCGTGGTCGCTGCGATCTGCCGCGGGCTGGACGGCCTGCCGCTGGCTATCGAGCTGGCGGCCGCGTGGGTGCGCGCGCTGTCGGTGGAGCAGATCCGGGCCCGGCTCGATCACCGGCTAACGCTGCTGACCGGCGGAGAGCGCGCCGTGCCCGCGCGGCATCGCGCCCTGCGTGCGACCTTCGACTGGAGCTACGACCTTCTGTCGGAGCCCGAGCAGGTCCTGCTGCGCCGGCTCGCCGTCTTCGGCGGCTGGTCGCTGGACGCCGCTGAGCAAGTCTGCGCCGACGAAGCATTGCCAGCGGCCCGAATGCTCGACCTGGTCACGGCGCTTGCCGACAAGTCGCTGATCGAGCTGGAGTCGGTCGCGCTCGGCCAGGCCAGGTACCGCGTGCTGGAGTCCATCCGCGAGTATGCGGCCGAGCGGCTCGCCGGCGCCGGCGAAGCAGAAGAGCTCTACCAGCGGCGGCTCAGCTACACGGTGCGCGAGGCGGAAGTCTCGCTGGCTGTCGCGATGGCGACGACTCCCGCCTCGTGGCAGGCCAGGGTCGACCTGTTCAGGCGCGTGGACGTCGTCGAGAACGGCAACATCCGGGAAGTGCTCGCCGGCTGCCTGAGCCGCGGTGACGCAGAGCACGGCTTGCGGATCTGCACTGCCGTGCGCCTCGTCTGGATCGTGCGCGGCTACTTCGGCGAGGCAGCTACCTGGATGGACGCGTTCCTGAAACTGGACAGTGCGGCGCAGGTTCCGCCGGCAGTCCGCGGTGCAGCCCTGACCTGCCGCGCCCAGCTGGCCCTCGCCAGCGGCACTGGCGGAGCGCAGGAGCTCGCGATGGCAGGTCTCGAATTGTGCCGGGCCGCCGGCCAGCAGCACTGGACAGCCACCGCGCTCAACGTGCTGACCGAGGTCGCCCTGCACGCCGGACAGCTTGAGGAGGCTACGGCCAAGGCAGACGAGGCGCTAGCGGTCGCCAGGGCGGCCGGCGACCGCTGGAACGAGAGCTACGCGCTCGGCACGAAGGCCGCTGCCGCCGGGCTCGCGGGCAGCCTGCGCGAGGCGCAGCAGCTTGGCGAGCAGGCGCTCGAGATTACCCGGGATATCCAGCAGCTGTGGGGGTCCGCGCGGGCGATGCTGGGCCTCGGCGACCTCGCCAGGGCCCGCACCCAGCTCGCCGCTGCGCGGCAGTATTACCTCGACGCCCTGGTGGTCCTGCGCGAAATGAACGCCCGGCCAGACATCGCGCGCTGCCTGGCTGGCCTCGGCAGGATCGCGATCGACCAATCCGACCTGCCTGCCGCACGCCAGCACCTCACTGAGAGTCTCCGGCTCAGCTACGAGTCGGGCAGCCGGATCGGCATGGCCCGTGGCCTGGAGGCCGTGGCCAGGCTGTCGGTCCTCGAAGGCGCCGCGCCGGCCGGAGTACGGCTGGCGGCCGCGGCCAGCGCGTTGCGGCAGGAAGCTCGCCTTCCCCCGATTCCAGGGGCCAGGCTGCAGCCGCTGCTTGATGCGGCGGCGCCGCTCGGCGAGCACGCCGTCGCCCGGCTGTGGGCCGACGGCCTGCGCACTACTCCCGCCGACGCGGTCGCCCTCGCGATCGGCGGACAGCACAGCGGCATGCCGCCAGGTGCCACTGGCAGCGCCAGGTCGCCATCCGGCGAACCGCAGGGCGGCCCGCCTTCGGCCGTTGCGCATACGCCGGCCGGCCTCACCCGGCGTGAGCGCGAGATAGTCGCACTGATCGCCGCGGGACTTAGCAACAAGGCGATAGCGGAGCGGCTGTTTATCAGCCCGGCGACCGTCGCGCGGCACGTCGCGAACATCCTGCCCAAGCTGGGGTTCAGCTCACGCAGCCAGGTCGCGGCCTGGGCGGCAAGTCAGCCGCCGAATAGCGCGCTCACCGACTCGCCTTCGTGAATGCGCCGGATGGCCTCCGCCAGCGCGGGCGCGACCGAGATAACGCGCAGGTCGAATCCCGCACCGCCATCGGCGACTGGCAGCGTGTTCGTGCAGACGATCTGCCGGACCTCAGGCTGCGCCGCGATGCGCTTCAGCGCGCCGTCCGCGAAAAGCCCGTGCGTGCAGGCGATGCGCACCGACAGCGCGTGGTGGTCGCGCAGCCGGTCAAGCAACTCGATGATCGTCGAGCCGCGGGCGATCTCGTCGTCGAGCACGATCACGTGACGGCCGGTGACATCGCCGATGATCGAGCTGATCGTTACCTTCTCATCGCTGAGCCGCTCCTTGGCACCGGCCGCGACAGGCAGGGACAGCATCCGGGCCAGCGCGGCTGCGTTCTTGGCGTTGCCGAGGTCGGGCGAGACGACAACGTGGTTAGCCAGGTCCATGGAGCGGAAGTGGCCGGCGAACTCCCGCAGCGCGTGCAGGTGGTCGACCGGTACCGAGAAGAAGCCGTGCACCTGCGGCGAATGCAGGGTCATGGTCAGGATCCGGCTCGCACCCGCGGTCGACAACAGGTCGGCCACCAGCCTGCCGCCGATCGAAATGCGCGGCATGGACTTCTTGTCCGAGCGCGCGTAGGAGTAATACGGGATGACCGCCGTTACCCGTGCCGCCGACGCGCCGCGGGCGGCATCGAGCATCAGTAGCAACTCGACCAGGTTCTCCTGCACCGGCGGGCCTAGCGGCTGGATGACGAATACGTCGCGTTCCCGGCAGTTGGCGAGTAGCTGAACCTCGAGGCAGTCGTTGGCGAATCTGGTCAGCCGGACCGGGCTGAGCGGCACGCCAAGATCGGCGCATATCTCCGCGGAAAGCGCAGGGTGGGCGCTGCCGCTGAAGACCACGATCTCGCGCACGCTGCCAGCTTAAATGCTGGGACTCTGGCCCGCTTGGGGCCGGCTCGCTGGCCTGTTTGGGGCCGGACGGTGCAGGCCTGCGCAGCCCGGATTTATGAACGGGCTGCTTCGGCCAGCAGCCGTCCGGCCTCAGTCAGCCAGCGCTCGGTGTCCGCCATCGCAGATTCCCGACTGCCTGCCAGGTGTACGAGATCCAGGCCTGCGATATTTGCCGGCAGCGGAGCAGCAAGAACGCCTGCGACGACCGCAGCCGGGACGTTTGCGTCCGCGGCGAGGGTGAGTGCGGTGCCGACGACCTTGCCGGTTAGGGAGGTGGGGTCGTACTGGCCTTCGCCGGTGATGAGCAGGTCTGCTCCGCGCAGCGCCGCAGGCAAGCCGGCGATCCTGGCTATCTCCGGTGCGGCTAGCGAGATCTCCGCACCCCACGCGGCGGCCAGGCCGTATGCGGTGCCGCCCGCGGCCCCCGCGCCGGGCGCATCGGGGTCGCCGCAAAGGAGCGATGCTAGCCGGGTCAAGCCACCGTCGAGCACCTCGATGTCTGAAGGCGTGGCGCCCTTCTGGGGGCCGAACACTGCAGCCGCGCCCGCTGGCCCGAGGAGGGGTGAGGTGACGTCGGTCAGGCAGCGGATGCCGCCGGGCGGCGGCGGTCGCAGGCGGGTGAGGTCGACGCTGGCGAGCCGGGTGAGCGCGCCGCCGCCGCGGGGCAGTTCTCGTCCGGCACTGTCCAGGAAGCGGGCACCGAGCGCGGCTAGCGCGCCGCTGCCGCCATCTGTGCAGGCGGAGCCGCCGAGTGTCAGCACTATCTCCCGCGCGCCCCGGTCCAGCGCGCCGGCCGCCAGCTCGCCGACGCCGTAGCTATGCGCGTGCAACGGTCTGAGTTCGCCCATCAGGGTCAGCCCTGCGGCGGTGGCCAGCTCGATGACGTGGACGTTCCCGTCAAATTCCAGCCATGAAGCCGTCACCTGCTCGTCTGCGGGACCTGTGACTTGCGCCTGCAGCCAGCGGCTGGCGGGGACGGCCGCGGCGAGCACGGCCAGTGTTCCCTCGCCGCCGTCCGCCAGCGGAAGCTCGGTGACCTCGTCGCCAGGACGTGCCTCTCGCCAGCCCACGGCGAGCGCGGCGGCCGCGCCCGCCGCGCTGATGTTGCCCTTGAACGAGTCGGGCGCGGCGACTATCCGCATCGTTAGCCGTGATAGGCAGGCAGCTTCAGCGCGGACCTGATAGCCCGCTGCACCGTTTCCTTGTCCGGGCGCGCATCGATGTTCACCACGTACTCCTTGCGGCGGAAGATGTCGAGCACGGGATTGGTCTTAGTGTGATACTCGCGCAGCCGGACGGCCAGCGCCTCCTCCGTGTCGTCCTCCCTGGTGACCAGGTCGCCGCCGCAGGAGT
>JASHTT010000066.1 GCA_030040415.1 Streptosporangiaceae bacterium
CCTGCGGCCCGCGGAAGTCCGGGATGCCGGAGTCGGTGGAGATGCCCGCGCCCGTGAGCACAGCCACGCGGCGGACGCTGCCAGCCCATTGGCCGATGGCCATCACGCCAGAGCTCGTCTCCACCCGATACATCCTTCGTCACCGCACTCCGTGCTGCCAAACTCGGCGACGAATCACCGCGAATCGCGGTCAGCCAGCTACGAGGGCCGGCTCTCGTCCCGGTCCCGGCGCAGGGGCTACCTGCGGGCCGGGCGTAGGGGCTGCGCGGAGGCTATCGATCCGACTCGGGCTCGCCCCGCCGGCGGCCTGCCAGCTTCCAGGCGGCGGGCAGCAGCAAGGCGGCGATCGCTGCCTTGATGGCGTCTCCTGCCACGAACGGCGTGAAGCCGTCCTTCAGCGTTGCGGCGGCACCGAGGTGCAGGTCGAGCGCCAGCCAGGTCAGGCCGAAGGCGTAGATGATGATCTCGCCGACCACCATGGCAGGCACCGACCCGAGCACCGACCGGTCGGCGCCGCGCCCTGCGAGGTAGCCGCAAATGGTAGCGGCGAAGAAGAACCCGACGATGTAACCGAATGACGCGCTGGCGTAGCCGGACGTCCCCCCGGCGAACCAGGGCAGCCCGGCCACGCCGGCCACCGCGTACAGGGCCATCGCGGCGGCGGCACGGCGCCAGCCGAGCGCGGTGCCCGCGAGCAGCACGCCGAGCGTCTGGCCGGTGATCGGCACCGGCGTGAATGACAGGTGGACCGAGATCTGGGCCAGCCCCCCGACGAAGCCCGCCGCCCCGACGACGAGCAGGACGTCGGTGATGACCTGCGCGACTCGGCCGCGGTTAACCGCGATCAGGTCGCCGAGCACCACGGCACGCGGGCGTGGAATCGCAACTGACGACATGCGGGCGGCCTCCTCGGGGCGGGCCGCGGGGGTCACGGCCAGACGACCACGGACGCTACCATGACCGGCGCGGCTCGCGGGTCGGCTACGAGGTAGCGTGCAGCACGTGAGCTGCGATGCGCCGGACCTGCCGCTGGCGGACAGCACCCTCGGCTTCCTGCGCGGCCACTGGCGCCTGAACCGCCTGATCACCGATTACCGGACGCGGCGCACCGGCACGTTTACCGGGCGGGCGAGCTTCCTGCCTGGCGAGGTCGGCTCGCCGGATACGGCTGCACAACAGGACGCCGCGCGCGTGCCCGCCGATGCCAACGGACTGGCTCGCCCGGCCCGGCTGGCCGCTGCGGGTGAGGAGGCTGCGAGCCGGCTCGCTTACCGTGAGCACGGCGAGCTGGCGTTCGGTAGCCATCGCGGGCCCGCCTGGCGGGAACTGATCCTGCTGGGCACGCCGGACGGTGCCGCGGACGTGCTGTTCGCCGACGGCCGGGCTTTCTACCGGCTTGACTTGCGGTTCGGGCAGTGGCAGGCGCAGCACCCGTGCGGGCAGGACAGCTACCTGGTCACCGTGACCCTGCTGAGTGCCGATAGCTTCACCGAGTCGTGGCGGGTTCGCGGGCCCGGCAAGGACTACTCGATGACCGCGACGCTGACCAGAACGGGGGGCCAGGCGTGACGCAGGCCGAGTACTCCGGCACCATCCCGCGGTTGCTCGGCGAGGCGGCCGAGCGTGACGCGGACGGGACCTGGATCCGCAGCGACGAGGGCTCGGTGACCTTCGGGGGCGCCGTTGCCGCGGTCGGCCTGACGGCGGATGCCCTGCGCGCCCTTGGCGTGCGGCGCGGCGATCTCGTCATGCTGACAGCTCGGACGACGCCGCCGTACCTGCTGTGCTGGCTCGCCATCACCGCGATGGGAGCTGTCGCCGTCGCGGTGAACCCGCGGAGCACCGCCACCGAGATCGCTGGGCTGGTCGGACAGGTCCGGCCGAGCCTGATAGTTACCGATGCCGATCTTGCGGATGTGGTGTCAGGCGCGAACGGCCGTGGGGACTGGCAAGACGCGTTCCCGCCCATGTGCGATGTCCTGTCGGTCGTGCCGGCGGATTGGGCCGACGCGGCGTGGATGGCGCGCCGGGCGCGTGATGCCGGGCTGCCAGACGCCGCGGTGGCGCCCGACGACCTCGCCGTGCTGATCCCGACCTCGGGCACGACCGGCAGGTCGAAGCTGGTCATGCAGACCCACCGGGCGTACGCGATGGCCGGGGAGGGCTTCCCGTTCTGGATGCAACTCAACGCGGCGGACGTGCTGATGACGACGCTGCCGCTGTTCCACGTCAACGCGCCGTGCTACTCGGTGATGGGATCACTGGCCTGCGGGGCCGGGCTCGTGCTGGTGCCGCGGTTCTCGGCGGGCGCCTTCCTGGACACGGCGCGCCGGCACGGGGCGACCGAGTTCAACGCGATCGGCGCGATGCTGGAAATCCTCATGCGCCAGCCGGAGCGCGCCGACGACGCGGACACGCTGCTGCGGCTCTGCTACACCGGGCCGGCGCCGGAGAAGGAACGACAGCTTGAGATGGAACGCCGGTTCGGGCTGCGGATCGTGGTCGGCTACGCGATGTCGGAGTCGCCGTACGGGCTGATCTGGGCGCACGGCGCCCGGCCGTACGGGACGCTCGGGTCGGTCCGCCAGCATCCCACGCTCGGCACCATCAACGAAGTCCGGGTCGTCGATTCGGTCGGCGCAGTGCTGGGGCCGGGGGAGACCGGAGAGCTTGAGCTGCGCAACCCGGTGGTCACACCCGGCTACTGGGGCATGCCGGAGGAGACCGCCGCCGTCATGGACGATGGCTGGCTGCGCAGCGGCGACCTGGTCACCGTCGGCGCGGACGGCACGTACACGTTCGTCTCGCGGGTCAAGGAAGTGATCAGGCGCCGCGGGGAAAACCTGTCGCCGCTGGAGGTGGAGGAGGTGCTCACCGGGCACTCCGCCGTGCTGGACTGCGCGGTGGTTGGCGTCGCTTCCGAGCTATCCGAGGAGGACGTCAAGGCGTTCATCGTGCCGGCGGCAGGTGAGCGGGTCGATTTCGCCGAGCTGCGAGCCTTTGCCGCCGACCGGCTCGCGTCATTCAAGGTGCCGAGGTACTGGCAACTGATCGACGAGCTGCCGCGCACGCCGACGGCGCGGGTGGCCAAGCACCGGCTGCCGGCAGGTCATCCCGATGGCGAGTACGACGCCGAGGTGCCTGACACCATCAGGTAGAGCATTTGCAAAGCTATCTTTCCAACGAGGTCTTTCCAATGACTACGTTGCAAAGCTATCTTGGGGAACGTGCCTGATGAATCTGCCAGGTCAGTCAAACGGCTGACCGACCCCAGGGCGCTGCGCGCTCTCGCGCACCCGATCAGGTTGCGGCTGGTCGGGATCCTGCGCATCAGGGGACAGCTCACAGCCACGCAGGCCAGCGAGCTCCTCGGGGAGAGCTCGGCAAGCTGCTCCTTCCATCTGCGTCAGCTCGCGAAGTACGGCCTGGTGGAAGAGGCAGGTGGTGGCCAGCGGCGGGAGCGGCCGTGGCGAGCCACGGCGATGTTCACCGACTGGCCAGACGCTTCCGAGGACCCAGAGACCGCTACCGCCGCGGACTTGCTCACCGGCGTGATCGCCGAGCAGTGGCTCGAACACCTGCTGCGCTGGATCGAGCGAAGGTCTGCCGAACCTGCGCAGTGGCAGGAGGCCGCGGTGTTCACGGACTCCGCGCTCTATGTCACCGCCGCCGAGCTTGCCGAGCTGGGCAACGACATCCGCCAGCTCTTCGACGGCTACCTGGACCGGCTGACTGACCCGGCGCTGAGGCCGCCGGGAGCGCGGCTGGTCAGCTTCGTGCGCATCGCCCACCCCGTCGTCGGGATACCCCTGCCCGGGCCCGAGGAGAAGTGACATGGCCGCAGCAGAGACAGACGCAACGGCCGCTCGCGCGGTCGAGATCTTTGTCGCCCTCCTCGCGTCGCGCGGGGCCGACCCTTACGAGCTGTACGCGCAGCTGCACGAGCTCGGCGACGCGGCAACGATCGAGCCGGGAGTCGTCCTCGCGTTCAGCCACGCGGCGGTTAGCGAGGTCCTGCGCGACCCGGCTTACCGGGTGGCGGACGCGGCGCGGCTGGACGAGATATGGCCACAGTGGCGTGAGCATCCGTCGATATTCACGCCATCGATATTGACCAGCAACTCTCCCGAGCACGAGCGGACCAGGGGCCTTATCTCCGGGACGTTCACGCCACGCAGGGTGGCGCAGCTGCAGCCGGCGGTAGAGCAGATAGCCGATCGGCTGGCCGCCGCGATGGCCGAGCACGGCGCCGACGGTGCGCCGGTGGATTTCATGGCGGAGTTCGCCTATCAGCTTCCGGTAACGGTGATCTGCGAACTGCTGGGAGTTCCTGAACAGGACCGAGCGGAATTCAGGCCGAAGGCCAGGGACCTTGCCGGCGGCATCGACTTCGCCGAGGACCCCACGGTGATCGCGGCGGCGGATGCCGCTGCGGTCTGGTTGCACGAGTACTTCGGCATGCTGATTGCGCGGCGTCGCGCAGACCCGCGCGGCGACCTCATCAGCGCCCTCGTACAGGCGACGGGCCCGGATGGCAGCCTGACCGAAGCCGAGCTGCTGGCCAACGTGACGGTGCTGCTGTTCGCCGGCTTTGAGACGACCACTCACCTGCTCGGCAAGGGCCTGCACATCATCCTCACCAGGCCCGAGGTCGAGGCCAGCCTGCGTGCGGGAACCCTGCCGGTGCACGCGTTCGTGGCCGAGGTGCTGCGTTACGACCCGCCGGTTCACGCCGGTACCGACAGGTGGCGGCCCGAGGCCGGGGAGTTGTGCGGCGCTGCGGTGCCTGCGGGCGCTCAGGTCATCGCGCTGCTCGGTGCCGCCAACAGAGACCCGCGCAAGTTCGCGGAGCCAGACCGGTTCAATCCTGCCAGGGCTGACGGAGGCAGCATGGTCAGCTTCGGTGCCGGACCGCACTACTGCCTCGGCGCGGCACTCGCCCGGATGGAAGCCGCGGTCGCGTTCCCGCTGCTGCTCGAGCGGTTCCCGAGCTTGGCGATCGGAGGCGAGCCGGTACGCCGAGGTGGCGTGGCGCTCCGGGGCCTTGACAGGCTGCCGATAACTGTCACCTGACGCCGCTGCCGTTCACGGCGGCATCCGGAACAACCGGGATCGGCGGCTGGCCCTGTCCCCGAAGGCCTGAGGCCAGCGGGGTGCTGTCCGACGTTGTCCGGGCATTACCAGAACCGTGGCCCGGATTGGTGTGGTGAACAATGGTTTGGGGCGGGCATCGCGTACGCGCCTCCGTCATGACCTGTCGCACCACAGGGGGTCCCAGATGCGCAAGCAGCTTGCGTTCATCACTGCCGCAGCCAGCCTCGCCGTGCTGGCTTGCCTTTCCGCCACGGCTGCGCAGGCAGCCGTTTCGAGTAGTCATCCGTCCGCGTCTTTCCATTTCAAGGACGCCAGCGTTACCGACAAGACCAAGCCCACCGTGATCTACTCGACCAAGAACCTGCCTGCAAAATCGGTGATCTACCTGCAGCGGCAGTTCGGCACCGCGCACGTGTGGGAGAACGTGGAGAAGCTGAAGGCCGCCGCCGGGACGGTCACCGCGCCGGCCGACGAGATGGGCAAGTACGAGTACCGCGTGCGGGTCACCCAGGGCAGCAAGGTCGTCGTGACGTCAACCACCCACCCGCTGTACTCCTACGGGAGCGTCGTGCTGAACGCGTTCTGCAACGAGTCGGAAGCAGGCTACTGCGGTTCGCCGCAGACGGTTCAGATAGGGCAGACGATCTTCACCTATAGCGTGGAGAGCTACGAGCCCAACTCGTATCCGAACTACACGGACGTGCTGGAACTCAACTCGACCAGCTGTAACAGCATCACTGTGCGGTTCGCGACCAACGACACCACGAGCGGGGACTTCGCGTACGAAGAGGTCATCCAGGCTCGTTCGGACGCGCAGTACGGCAAGGTGGGGGTCGATGCGATCGGCACGTTCCATGCCTCGCTGGACGGCGGTCCGTTCTATCTCGAGGACTCGGAGACCGTGGGTGACTCCATCTTCATGAACGGGTCGGCGAGCTGTTACACGCCGTCCGGGTTGCCGTAGCAGCGCAGCGGGCCGGGCG
>JASHTT010000067.1 GCA_030040415.1 Streptosporangiaceae bacterium
TCCTCGATCCGCTGCGGCATCAGTCCCGCCGCGCGGGCTTCGGCGACCGCGCGGGTCAGAAGGTCGACGGCACGGTCGTGATTGCCCGCCGACGACTCTGCCTGAGCCAGCGCGACCAGCGCGCTGGGAATGCGCCGCGGGTCGGCGAGCTCCTCACGCAGTTCGAGTGAGACTTGCAGGTGCCGTACAGCCTCAGACAGCCGCACGTCCTCGACCAGGTAGTAGAAGCCCACGTGCCGGTGCACCTCGGAGCGCAGGTAGTGGTCGGCGCCCGTGTCGGGCTTGCTGACTAGGTCCAGCGCCTGCCAGAAGTACGGCATGGCCGTCATCCAGTCCTGGTGCAGCACCTGGTAAACGAGGCCGAGCCCGAAGAGCGCCTGTGCGGTGCCTGCCGCGTGCGTGCTGCCGACTGTCTCGTCGGCGTCGCTTGTCTTGTCGGTATCGGCTGCGTCGGCCTCGTCTGTTCCTGCTGCCTCCACCGTGCCAGTCGTATCGCCCGGTTCGGTGTCGCCCGGTTCAGCGGCCCTGTGCTCAGTGGTGCCCCGCTCACTGAACTGCTGCCACTGCGACAGTGCCTGGCGGAACAGCCTCTCCTCGTGGTCGATGTCAGACTGGCCGGGCTTCGAGCCGTTCGTCAGGACGGTGATGTTCTCGAAGTGCGCCACCATGCCCAGGCACGTTAGCGCCCGCGCCTGGTCAGCCGGGTTGCCGCTGCTCGCTGCTTGCGATCGCGCGCGCCCTGCCAGGTCGCGGGCCGCAGCGAAGTCACCGGTCCGGTAGCCTGCTTCGATCAGCGCCTCATTGGCCGCCGCGAGCAAATCGTTGATGCTCTGGTCCGTCGCCATGGCCAGATCGTAGTGCCGGGAGGCCGCGATCGGCGGGAGCGCTTCGCCTGACGAGGCTAGGTAGTCAGCCGGCTCGGCTCCTCCGCAGCCGTCGGCACCACGCTGCTGACCGCCGGCGTGCGGAGCGCAGCGCGCAGGGTATTTCCGCCGATTACCGGCAGGACCAGCGCCGACGGGTGCTGCGGGCTGTGCTGGACGTGATGGGTGACGCCGGACATCGCCGTGGTGATCGCCGGGTTTTCCGCGATGCCGAGGTTGCGTGCGAAGCGGGGATGCGCGCCGCCTGACAGCTGCAGCCTGATCCGGTGGCCCAGCTTGAAGACGTGTGACACATCGGTCAGCGGGAGCCGCACACGGTGTATGTCTCCCGGCGGCACCTCGCCGGGGAGCAGCCGCACGATCTGGTCAGTGACGTTGCGCGACCTGCCGTGCCGGTCCACGTCGCAGAGCCTGGCAAAGATGTCGAAGCAATCGTTGTCTGACCGCACGTACAGGTCCACGGACGGCACGCCGGCCACCTCGACGGCAGCAGCGAGCGGCGCCGTGGTGAACGTCAGTACGTCGGGGCGCGCTTCGAGAACGGCGTTGTCGCGGCTTCCCGCGTGGCGCACCGACATGAGCCGTCCGCCCACGGACGGTGTCGGGTCCGCCGGATCATAACGGAACGTGGTAGCCACCATCGCGGTGCTGGTCACCGGCTGATCCAGGGCCAACTCGCCACCACCCTGCAGGTGCAGCGCCTCGTCCTGCGCATCTGCCGGCGGCCAGTCAGGCAGTTCGCGCCATCTGCCGATGCCAGATGTCCACACTCGGACCGGCTGCGCCCGAGCCCCGCGACCCCCTTGCTCGCCGTCGGCGAACTCATCAAGCCAGGCGAGCGTCTCCCGTATCGCCAGGCCCATGTCCAGGCTGAGATGCGCCCACGGGCCTACGGTCAGGCCAACGGTAAGACCGCGGTCGCGCAACGTCCGGTACTGCTGCATCGTTTGCTCGATGAAGAAGTCTTGGAAGCCGGTGACCAGCAGGGTCGGCACCGTCACCTGCCGCAGCGCATCGCTGGCCCGGTAGCCATCCCAATAGAGGTCGCTCGGATCCGGGTGGGTCATCCACTCGCCGTACCAGGTGGGTGCCCCGGCTCCGTCGACGGCGGCGGCTGTGGCCGCCAGCGGTAGTCGGTTCGCGCCGGACGCCAGCCGCCTGTCCGCCGTGATCGTGCGCCAGGTCATCCGAATACCGCCGAAATGCTCCTCGTTGGCCATCACGTCGGTCCAGAACAGCAGGTTGTACAGCTCAAAGGGACCGTGACCAAAGCCGGCCGCGGCGAGGTCGTGCGGGCTGATGAACACGGCCATGGCGGTCAGTTCCGGCGGCGGGTCAAGCGCCAGCGCCCACGCAGAGAACGCCAGGTAGCTGGGCCCTACGGTCGCGAGCCTGCGGCTGAACCAGTCCTGCTTGCGCAGCCAGCCGACGGTGTCCTGGCCGTCTGACGCCTCGTCGGACCCTGGCCGGAACGTGCCGCCAGAGCCGAACGTCCCCCGCGAGCTCTGCAGCAGCACGTGGTAGCCGCGTTCGGCCAGCGGCCGGGCCATGATCGCGTACTGCCAGCCGCGGCCGTAGGGGCACCGCATCAGCACCGTCGGCCGGGGCTCGCGGGTCACCGGAGCGTAGTGGTCGGCCAGCAAGAACGTGCCGTCGCGCATCGGGACCCGCAGGGCCCGCTCCACGGTGATCTTGTTGCGCTTCGGGCCGAGTCGCATCGAACGGCTCATCGCGGCGGTCAGCAGGTCTGCCGGGCGGCGAGGCGGGCGCGGTCCGCTGCTCATCGTGCCTCCATCGCTCTCCCGGCCGGTTAGACCGATAAGCGTAGGGTACCTTCCGCTTTCGCGCTCGGTTACCAGGTAGCTCTGGCCGGAAAATCACCTGAGCTGCGGAATGTTACGCTGCTCCGGCATCTTGGCTGTTTGCACATCGCGAGCTGGGCGAGGACTGACTGGTGGCTGGCCTGATCGATGACATGAGCGCGGTGGTGTTCGACTTCTACGGCACGCTGACGCCGATCTCCCCGCCAGACGTCTGGGCGGACCAGGCGGCACGGCTCGCCGCCGTGTTCGGCGTGTCGCCGGAGGAGTTCGTCACCGCACTGAACGACTCGTTCGGCGACAGAATGACCGGGGCGACCGGGGATGTCCGGCAGACCGTGCAGGGGCTGGCCGAACGGCTGGGCGTACAGCTAAGCGAGCAGCAGCTCGACGAGGCGAGCGCGCTCAGGCGGCAGGTCATCGAGTCGACGTTCGGCCTGCGGCCGGAGGCACTGCCGACGATCAGGAGGCTGCGAGAGCGCGGGATGAAGATCGGCCTGGTGTCCGATTGCTCGGTCGAGCTGCCGGATGCGTGGGAGAGGCTACCGCTCGCCGACGTGATCGACGCGCCGGTCTTCTCCTGCATCGAGCGCACGCGCAAGCCAGATCCCCGGCTGTTCCACACCGTCGCCCACAACCTCGGCGTGCAGGAAGCGGAGTGCCTGTACGTCGGCGATGGCGGCGGCCGCGAGCTGACCGGGTCCAGCGCAGTGCGAATGCGCGCTGTGCTGCTGGCCGGCCCGGACTGGCACCGCCACCACGCCCACGACGAGGAGCCCGACTGGACCGGGCCCCGGATCACATCGCTGCTGCAGCTGTAAGCGCGGCCTAGGCTCTGCAGCGGGCCAAGGACGCCGGAGCGCTCGGGACGCGGCCGTAACCGGGCCGAGATCTGGTGCGACGGGAAAAATGTCGCACAATGACTAGATGGATGATCTGGACCGGATCGGCGCGGCCTATCTGAGTCAGCTGACCGAGGCTGACCTTCGGGCGCTCGTGCATGCCGACGAGGTCGGGGCAGACGAGGCGCAGGCCCGCATCCGGGCGCTGTACCGAGCGCCCGCCCTGCTGATCGACGTGCTGGATCGCCCAGCGGTTTCCGCTGGCCTGCTCAACCTCGCGTCCGCCGACGCTGGTCAGCGGTTCACGCTGATCTCGCCGTTCCTGGTCTTCGCGGCCGCTGTCCACCGGGTAGCCGC
>JASHTT010000068.1 GCA_030040415.1 Streptosporangiaceae bacterium
CGCGAGGGCTAAGCCCAGCGCCGCGCGGCAAACCCCCGAAGCCAGGCGCCCGCAGCGCTCACCGCCCGGCACCCCCCGAAGCCAGGTGCCCGCAGCGCTCACCGCCCGGCACCCCTCAACAAACCCCCGAGGCCAAGCACCCGCACCCCTCAACAAACCCCCGAGGCCAAGCCCAGGCGCCCCTGAGCAAGCCGCCAAGGTCAGGCCTGCGGCTTGGGCGCGAGGCGCTCCCTGGACAGTATCCATATCGCGGCAACGCCGTCCCGCCAGGACAGCTTCTTCCCCGCCGCCCTGCTGCGAGCCTTGTAGCTGATCGACACCTCGTAGGGCCGGATGCCACGGCGGAGCAGCTTGCCGGTGATCTCGGCTTCCATGCCGAATCCGTCCGAACGCACGTCCAGGGCCTGGTAGAGCCCGGTTGGCATGAGCTTGAAACACGTCTCAAGATCGCTGATATAGCAGTTGAACAGCAGGTTGGCGAACGTCGTCACGCCTTTGTTGCCGAGCACGTACCAGTAGGAATAGGCGTTGTGGCTGCCGAACATCCTGGTCCCGTAGACGACGTCCGCGTCGCCCTCGAGCACCGGCTTCATCAGTCGCGGGATGTCTGCCGGTGAGTACTCGAGGTCGGCGTCGCAGATGATCAGGTAGTCACCGGTCGCGGCCTGAGCGGCAGTGCGGATCGCCGCGCCCTTGCCCTTGTTGGTCTCGTGCAGGGTGATGGTGACCCGCGGTTCCTGGTCGTAGGCCGGGTACAGTTCCCTCGTGCCATCCGTGCTCCCGTCGTCCACGACGACAAGCTCTACATCGCACGGATAGCTCACATTCAGGACTTCCTTGATCGCGAAGGCTAGCGTGGCTTTCTCGTTGTACACAGGCATCAGGATGGAGAGCTTCACAGCTACCAAACCTACTTTCCCTTAACCCATGAGGACTTAAGCAGTTTGCAATGGCAACGGTAGATTGAGCCTCTTTTGAGGTATACGGAGGAAAGCTTGACGCGCTGATTGCGCAAGCCAACCCCCGGGTGGAAGGCACGGACTACAAGGAGAACCACGTGACTTCAGCGGTCCCCGCAGCCAGGCGGATCCTGGTGACCGGCGGTTCGGGTTTCATCGGCTCTCATTTGTGCCGCAAGCTCCTTGACCTCGGCCACGACGTGCTCGTAGTCGACAACTTCTACTCAAGTACCCGGCACAACGTCTTTGACCTGCTGTCGGCTCCCCGTTTCGAGCTGATCAGGCACGACGTCACGTTCCCGCTGTATGTCGAAGTCGACGAGATCTACCATCTGGCCTGCCCGGCCTCACCGGTCTTCTACCAGCGGGATCCGGTGCAAACGACGAAGACCTGCGTGCACGGATCGATCAACATGCTCGGACTAGCCAAGCGTATCGGCGCGAAGATCCTGCTGGCCTCGACCTCGGAGGTGTACGGCGATCCCGAGCAGCATCCCCAGCGGGAGGGCTACTGGGGCCACGTCAACCCCATCGGCATCCGGTCCTGCTACGACGAAGGCAAGCGGTGTGCCGAGACGCTGTTCTTCGACTATTACCGGCAACACAAGCTGCCGATCAAGGTTGCCAGGATCTTCAACACCTACGGGCCCTGCATGCTGGCGAATGACGGCCGGGTTATTTCCAACTTCATCGTCAGCGCACTCGCCGGAGAACCCCTGACTGTGTTCGGTGACGGTTCGCAGACAAGGTCGTTCTGCTATATCGATGACATGGTGACCGGATTGATCGCCCTCATGGACTCGGCGCCGGATGTCACCGGGCCCGTCAACTTGGGCAACCCCGGCGAGTTCACGGTTCTCGAACTGGCTAAGAAGGTCCAGGCGCTGACCGGCAGCACCAGCGGCATCGAGCACTGCCCGCTGCCCGCCGACGACCCGGTGCGCCGCAAGCCCGACATCAGCCGTGCCACGGAATTGCTCGGCTGGCAGCCCAGGGTGCCACTCGAGGAGGGTCTGGCGCGAACGGTCGAGTACTTCCGCCAGGCTCCGGCCGCCGGCCGCGCCTGACCGAGATCCGAGGTTCTGCGGTGCGGACGGTCTGGCAGGACTCCGACGGCGCCTGGCGCACGACGCTGCGGGGGCGGCAAGTGCTGGCCGACCCGAGAATCAACAAGGGCACGGCGTTCAGCGATGCGGAACGCGCGCACCTCGGCCTTACCGGCTTGATACCGGCTGGCCACCTGACACTCGACCAGCAGGTGAGCCGGGTCTATGCGCAGTACCGCAGGCAATCGTCCGACCTCGCGCGGAACGTGCAGCTCAACGAGGTTCAGGACAGGAACGAGGTGCTTTATTACCGGCTGCTCGCGGACCATCTCAGCGAGATGCTGCCGGTGGTCTACACCCCGACGGTCGGTCAGGCGATCGAGAACTACAGCCACGAGTACCGGCGGCCGCGTGGCGTCTATCTCTCCGTCGACCAGCCGGAACTCATCGAGCAGTCACTGCGCGCCAGCGGCCTCGGCCCTGACGACGTCGACCTGATCGTCGCCACCGACGCCGGGGCGATCCTCGGCATAGGCGACTGGGGCGTCGGCGGGATGGGCATTGCCGTCGGCAAACTGGCCGTCTACACCGCCGCCGGCGGCATCAACCCTGGCCGGTCGCTGCCCGTGCTGCTCGATGTGGGCACCGACCGGGAGAGCCTGCTCGATGACCCGCTTTACATAGGGAACCGGCATCCAAGGGTCCCGGCAGACCAATATGACGCATTCCTCGCGGCCTTCGTGGCGGGTGTCCGCGCTGCCTTCCCGCACGCGCTGCTGCACTGGGAGGACATGGGCGTGCAGAACGCGCGGCGGCTGCTTGACCGATACCGGGATCAGCTGCCGAGCTTCAACGACGACATACAGGGAACGGGTGCCGTAAACCTGGCTGCCATCCTCGCAGCGGTCCGGCTGACCGGGATCAAATTGCCAGACCACCGCATCGTGATCTTCGGTGCCGGTTCGGCGGGAACCGGCATCGCCGACCGGCTGTCCACCGCGCTGGTAGCCGCCGGCCTCACAGACGAGCAGGCGCGGTCGAGGCTCTGGGCGGTCGACAGGCACGGGCTTGTGGTCGCGGGTGGTCCCGGCCTTAGCGCGGGCCAGCTGCGCTACTGCCGGCAGCCTGCCGAGGTCGCTAACTGGCGGCAAGACCCGGCGCTCGGCGGGATTCCGCTCGCCGAAGTGGCACAGCGGGTTCGGCCCACGGTGCTCATCGGCACGTCGGGGCGGACAGGTGCGTTCACCGAGCAGATCGTGCGGGAAATGGCCGCGCACGCCGAGCGACCTGTGATCATGCCTATGTCCAATCCCACCGAACTGGCCGAGGCTACTCCCGCCGACCTGATCTCCTGGACGGACGGGCGCGCGCTCGTCGCCACCGGAAGCCCGTTCGCACCCGTCGACTACCAGGGCATCAGGTACGTCATCGGCCAGGCGAACAACGCCCTGGTGTTTCCCGGGCTCGGCCTCGGCGCGATCGCCGCCGGGGCGTCCCGGGTGACGGACGGCATGCTCAGTGCGGCCGCGTACGCGGTAGCGGACCTGGTCGATACGACCGCGCCCGGAGCGCCTTTGCTCCCGGCAGTCGAGGCACTGCGTGCCACCTCCGCCGCCGTCGCTACCGCCGTCGCGCAGGCAGCCCTTGCCGATGGCGTGGCGCGCAAGTCCCTCAGCACCGACGTGGCGGGCCAGGTACTCGAGCTCATGTGGCAGCCCGTCTACCGGCCCGTCAGGCCGGCCTAAGATCGGCCGCCAAGCTGCCCGGCGGCGCGCCTGATCAGGCCGGACATTCGCCCCGCCGGATCGTCGCTCGCGTCCTGACCGATTTGCGGGCCGGCCGGGTGTTCCTGGCCGGTGAGCTCAGCCAGCATGGCTGGCTGGACTTCGGGCAGTTCCGCTGGCGGGACCTGACGGTCGCTGCGGCGATACGCACCTCGCTCGGCGTCATGACGCCGCTGACCATCGGCATTGCGACCGGCAACACCGCTTACGGCACCTTCGCCGCGCTTGGTGCACTGCTCGCGGGGTTCGTGTCGTTCCGCGGTGTCAACCGCACGCGCGTGCTAGCCGTGGTGGTGACGACCGTTGGCATGGCGATATCCACCTTCGTCGGCGCGGCGACAGCGGCTTGGATTCCCTGGCTGCTGGTGCCCGCTGTGTTCGTCTGGGCCTATGCGGCCGGCCTTCTGGTCGCTCTCGGACAGACGGCGCTGTCGGTCTGCGTACAGTGGCCGGTTGCGCTGCTGATCGCCACGGCCATTCCGCTCGGGCCCGAGCACGCTGCGGTGCGCGCCCTCCTTGTGCTCGCCGGCGGGCTCTGGCAGGCCGTGCTCATCGTCAGTACCTGGCCCGTCAATCGCGGCGGAGCCGAGCGCAGCGCGATCGCGGAGTCGTATCGCACGCTGGCCGGATATGCCCGCGACCTGGCGGCAGGCCGGACCGGCCTGCCGCCACCGGAGATGCTGCCTGGCGCCCGCGCGCTCGACGACCCTAATCCGCTCATCCAGACGGCCGCCCGGGAGCACCTGCTCGACATGGCGGAGGAGGCCGACCGGATCCGGGTTACGGTGGCCGCGCTGTCGGCCGACGGACTCGTCTCGGACTCGGCCGCCGGGACCCGACCGCTGCTGACCGGCACCGCAGACGTACTGGCCGAACTAGCTGACAGCCTGACCGGCAGGCGCGGAAAGCGCGCATCCCACCTGGACACGGCGGCGGCCCTGCTGGCTGGCCTCAGCGTGCAGCCGGGTAGTCCCTGGCACTGGTCAGGCGAGGCGCTGCTTGGTCAGCTCCGAGCGGCCTGGCAGATCGCCGGCCGGGTGAGCCAAGCCGACGCCGTCCCACCTGGCCGGGCGAGGCCCGCACGTCAGCTGACAGCCCGCTACCAGGCGGCACTTGCGATGCGCGCGAGCATCGGCACCGAGTCGGAGGCGGGCCGGCACGCTCTGCGGCTGGCGGTCTCCGCCGCGCTCGCCGAAGCCATCGTCCGGGCGACCGGGCTCGGGCACGGGTACTGGGCGGTGCTCACGATCTTCATCGTGCTCCGCCCTGACTACACCTCCACCGTCCACCGCGGCCTGCAACGGGCGGCCGGCACGGTGGTCGGCGCCGGGCTGGGTGTCGGCACTGTGCTGCTCGCGAGGATCAGCGACGGCGCGCTCCTGACCGGCATCGGGGCCACGCTGCTCGCGGCCTACGCGGTGTTCACGGTTAACAACCTGCTCTATGCCGTGTTCCTGACCGATTTCGTGGTGGTACTGCTGGCGCTGCTCGGCCTCCCGCCGCTGCCGACCGCGGAGGCCAGGCTCGCCGGGACGGCTATTGGCACCGCACTTGCTCTGCTGGCGTACGTGGTGTGGCCCACCTGGGCGGGCGACTCAGCCACCGAGAACTTCGCCAGGCTGATCGAGGCACAGGTCAGGTACGCTGCCGCCTTGCTGCGCGGCTATACCAGGCCCAGCGGCGGCGACGCGGCAAGGCTCGGCGAGCTGCAGCTTGATGCCCGGCGTGCCCGGATCGACGTGAGCACCTCGACTGACCGGCTGGCGGACGAGCCAGACCAGCCGCCCATCACCTCCCGGCTAGCGCTCGCTCTTGGCTCAGCCAGTCACCGGGTTGCGCAGGCGTGCCTGACGTTGGCCGCGGCGGTCACAGCGCATCACGCTACCGGGCCGCCAGCGCAGGAAGCAGGCTTGCAGCCGCAGCTTGACGAACTGGCCGCGATGGTGGAGCAGGCGGGCGCCAGCATCGCCGGGCGCCTGCGCGTGCTGGGTTCCCCGATGCCAGCGGCCGCGATCGAGCTGCCACCGCTGCGCGCCAAGCAGCGAGCCATCTGGCCAGCTCAGGCCGTCATCGGCGGCGAAGAGGCGGGCCTTGCGGCAGCGGCTGACGGCCTGGTCGATGCCATCGACACCGAGGCGGATGTGCTGAGCGACAAGTGATGGTCCGCGGGCGACCCGGAGCCCAGCAGCCAACGCCGCTTTAGCCAGCCGACTCGGTCATGACCTGGGCCGCCGCGACGGCCACCGCCTGCACCAGCCCGATGCCGTCCGCCTCGGTAGTGCTGCCCTTGGACAAGACGGCAATCAGCAGCTGCTGGCCGTGCACGCGTATGACGCCCGTCGAGTTGACGACCCACCGCTCGGGGTCGGGCACCCAGCCGTTGCGCACCGCGCAAGAGGTGCCTGGGCTGGCCGCGGCGCAGACGCCCCACCGCTGGCCGGCTGCCACGGTGCGCATCAGGCTGAGCGCGTACCGCCGTAGGGCGCCGCGTAGCGGAGAATGGGTCCCCGTCAGCTCGGCCAGCAGCCGCAACTGGTCGGTCACCGTAGTGCTGGTCAGCCCCCAGTAACCGGCCGGCCCGAGCCGGGTGTCGCGCAACCCGAGGGCACGGTTAGCGGCCAGCAGCCCGGCCTGGCCCCCATCAAGGTCCCAGATGCCGTTGGCCGCGTCGTTGTCGCTGTCCTGCATCATCACGCTGGCCAGGGCGGTCCCATAAGAGCTAGGCAGGATTCCGGCCCGCTGACTGGCCAGCAGCAGCGCCGCGAGCATGTCCGTGTTCTCGACGCTCGCGGCGTGAAACCGCCACCCGGCGTGGTAACTGGCCTGGTCGCCGGTGGTCACGTCGAGCACGCCAACCGCCACGTCGTCATCGTCCTGGCGGATGATGGGCCTCAGGGCAGCTGCCAGCCTCGCATCGAGGCTTGGCCGGCGCACGTCGCGGGCTGTGCGTCCAGGACCCCGTTTGCCGGTGCCCAGCAGACCGGAACGCGTCGCGCCGGACCGCCCGGAACCCGCGCGTCCGTGGCCAGAATGCCCCGCAGCCGTGCTCACGGCGTTGCCCGCAGGGCCAGACGCCGCCGCGGCCGCGATGTTCCCGCGCGCCGCCGACACCGAGACGACCAGGACATAGGACGCCATCACGGCGAACACCATCGCGAACACGCACTGTTCCCACGGCTGCAGCCTGCCCGCGTGCGCAGGCGTGCGGCGCGCTTCCGACACAGGAAACACCTGTTGCCCCCGGTTTCCCGTTTACCCTCGCTCGGCCCGCCTTTGCGGCTCCCCGCTCCGTTATTACGTCATTTAAACGCTTCGGCAATGACGTGCCCCGCGAGAGCTAATTTCTCCGTTAGCTCAAGCAATTCTCAGTAAAACGTATCAGGCAGCACCGGCAATTTTTAGTCTTGCCCGGGCCGGAATTCAAACTGTTATGCGCAGGCCGTCATGACCGATCACGGCAATTGTCAATCATCGCACCCGGCCATTTACCTGTGCGGCCTGCGTACCGGTAAGTACGATGTGCCGTGATCAGGCCGCCCGGTGTCGCGCGCGCGCTGGCGCCTGCGACGACCCTGCCTCGCCTTCGGCCGATCTGTCGATACCCGATATGGCCATGTACGCGACGATGAAAATGATCGGAATTAGCAGCACAATCGCAACCTTGAGGCGGCCCCAGTCAAGTCCGCCCAGGGAGTGCGGCACGCCCAGCCAGTCGGCTATCGAGGCACCGAGCGGCCGGGTGATCGTATACGCGAACCAGAAGGCGAAAACGGCATTCATCCGGAATCGCCAATGCGCGACAAGCGGGATCAAGATGATGACGAAGAACAGCACAGCCGACTTGAAGTACCCCAGCTTGAGCGTGGTCGCGGTCAGGTCACCGAGTGCGGTACCGAGGGCGAACGTGGCACCGACGGTCAGCCAGTAGAACACTTCCCGGCGCCAGGTGCTGATGCTGTGGATGGACAGGGTTCCCTCGGTCAGGTACCACGCAACGAAGATAACCGCGACGCAGAACGCGTACAGCAGCGTCGTCTGCCAGTAAGGCAGCCCGACGACGACGTGCAGGCCGTCCGCTGCCATCGTGCCGGTGACGCTGACCGCGGCGACGGCGAACCAGTACGCCCACGTCCGGTACCGCTTGACGCTGAATTGGATTACCAGCGCGACGATCAGCAGCACGGCGCCAACGGCACCGGCCCTGACCGTGCCGTAGTGCTGGTACAGGAAGTCCGAGGTGGCCTCGCCCTGACCGGTCGAGAGAACCTTGGCGAGCCAGAACCAGGCGGTAATCTGCGGTACCTTGATGGCCGCCTGGGGTATCTGCACCCTTACCCGCGGCGCGACGTTCTCGCTCGTCATGGGCCCCAGAATGGCATTTGACTGGTCGTGGTCCCGACGCCCTTGGATGAATCTTGGCTTAAGGCGACCGCCGTCCCGCCACCGTCTGCGCCCTGCGGGCCGGCATCTGACCCGTGCACCGGGTCGGGTACGGCATCCTTGACCGCATGACCTTGTCAGCTCGCGCGGCGGCGCTAAGGCGCGGGTCCGCCCATCCGGACGCCCGAAGGGCGGCCGGGCGCGCCGACAGCATCTGGTGGCTGGTCGGCATCGCCGCCCTCTTCGCCGCCGCTCAGCTCGTCTTCGTGGCGCCGCACCTGCTGCTGAGCTGGGACGAGGTCGTGTACGTCAGTCAGACGAGCGGGCACGCGCCGGCGTCCTACTTCGACCCGGCCCGGGCGCGCGGCGTTCCGCTACTTGTGGCCCCGGTCACCATGCTGACCGCGTCGGTGCTGGCGTTGCGGATCTACCTGTCGCTGGTGTCCGGGCTCTGCCTGTTTCTCGCGCTGCTGGCCTGGCGGGGGCTGCGCCCAGCCTGGGTACTGGCGCTGGCCGGGCTCGTCTACGGCGGACTGTGGGTGTCGCTGTACTACGGCCCGCAGGCAATGCCGGACGAGTGGGTGGCCTTCAGTGCGCTGGCGGCCGTCGGACTCTTCCTCCGCGCGGCCGCTCGCGGGCAGCGGAACCAGCCCGCCCGAGCCCTGCTCGCCTGGCTCGCCGCCTGCCTGGGAATCACGGCGCTTGTCCGGCCAGGTGATGCCGTATTCCTGCTCGCGGCGCTGGTCCTCGCCGCACTCGCCGTCCCAGCCTGGCGTCAGTGGCCCCTGCTTGTGGCCATCGTGGCGGGTTTCGCCGCCGGATCTGTCGAGTGGATCATTGAGGCTTACGTGCGGTTCGGCGGCCCGCTGGCCCGGTTGCACGCGGCCGGGGCAGAGCAGGGCGGCTTCGGGCTGCACTTCGCGCTGTGGGACGAGTTCAAGGCGCTGAACGGCCCCACGCTGTGCCGGCCGTGCACGATCGGCGCGCGGTACCCGGCCATCAGCGTGTGGTGGCTGGCGCTACCGGTGATCGTCGTACTCGGCGTGCTGGTCGCGCGCCGGGCGGGCCTCATGGGATCGTCCCTGCTCGCCGCCGCGTGCGGGCTCGCGCTTGCCTTCCAGTACCTGTTCTTGATCAACTACGCCGCACCCCGGTTCATGCTGCCCGCCTACGCGCTGCTGGCCATACCGGTAGCGGATGCGATGTCCTGGCTGGTCACCGGCGTCCGCTCGGACCTTCGGCCGGGAGTGCTCACGCTGCTCGGCGTGGTGCTGGTGGTGCAGTTGTTCGTGCAGTACACGGTGCTGGAGCACCAGGTGAACGAGAAGATCGGCTTCTTTGGCGACTACACCCGCATCGCCACGGACCTGCAGCGGCTCGGTGTCCGCCAGCCGTGCCTGGTCAAGGGCGAGCAGTACATTCCCGTCGCCTATTACGCCGGCTGCGCGTCGGCGCCTCTTGGCGCCGGACAGCCGCCCTCTGTCCGCGTCGCGGTGCTGGAGTATCCCGGCACCAAGCCTCCCGGCTACGCCAGCCACTGGCGGCGCTATGCACTGCCGGGGATCCACTCCAAACTGCTGAAGTTCGTCGCGTACGTTTCGCCGGGTCCGTGACCATCGCCCGGGTTTTGCCAGCCGGGCTCCTGGCACGATGATGGACCGGTGACGACGACTGCCAGAGACACCGCGCTAGACCTGATCGACTTCCTCAACGCCTCGCCGTCGCCGTATCACGCGACCGCCGAAGCACGGCGCCGACTGACGGCGGCCGGCTTCTCCGAACTGGCGGCCGCTGGCGACTGGCCGTCGGCTCCCGGGCGCTACGTAGTCGTCGAAGGCGGCACGCTGTTCGCCTGGATCGTGCCCGACGGCGCCGCCCCGCACGCACCGTTCCGGCTGCTCGGCGCCCACACCGATAGCCCGACGCTGCGCATCAAGCCGCAGCCGGACACCGGGCGCGCTGGCCTGCGCCAGCTCGGCGTGGAGGTCTACGGCGGCGCATTGATCAACTCGTGGCTGGACCGCGACCTGGGGCTTGCCGGACGCGTGGTGGTGCGCACCTCCGACGGCCCGCGCACCCGGCTGCTGCGGGTGGACCGGCCCGTTTTGGTCATACCGCAGCTTGCGATTCACCTGAACGCCGAGATGCGCACGGACGGCGGCCTGAAGCTCGACGCGCAGCACCACCTGGTGCCGATCTGGTCGATGGGCCCGGCCGAGCCCGGCGGGTTCAGCAGGTTCCTGGCTGCCGAGCTCGACGTAGCGCCGGATGCCGTGCTCACCCATGACCTGGTCACCTACGACCTGACCGGCGCACGGCTGACCGGCGCCGACGAGGAGTTCGTCAGCTCCGGCCGACTGGATGACCTAGGGTGCTCGCACGCGACCGTGTCAGCACTGTGCGCGGTGGCCGGCGAGCCGGCACCGGGGCAGGTCAGCGCCGTGGTCCTGTTCGACAACGAGGAGATAGGCAGCCAGTCGGCGACCGGCGCTCGCGGCGCCTGGCTAGGCAGGCAACTCGAGCGCACGGTGCTCGCCCGCGGGGGCGGCCGCGACGACTTCCTCCGCGCGCTGGCCGGCTCGGTGCACGTGTCAGCCGATATGGGCCATGCCACCCATCCCAACTACTCCGACAAGCACGAGCCCGAACACCACATCGCGCTCAACGCGGGCCCCATCGTCAAGATGAGCGCGAACGTCCTGTACGCCACCGACGCGCCGACGCACGCGGCGTTCCTGCTCGCCGCGGAGCAGGCCAAGGTGCCCGTGCAGTACTTCGTCAACCGGGGCCAGGTGCGCAGCGGCTCGACCATCGGGCCGATCGTCGCGGCGGGCCTAGCGATACCGACGGTGGACGTCGGCAACCCGACGCTCGCCATGCATTCTGCCAGGGAACTCTGCGGCGCCGAGGACTCCGCCCTGATGATCGCGGCGCTGAAGGCTTTCCTCACCCCCGCCTGACTGCCGCTATCACTGCACAGTCCGCGAGAGCAGCACGAGATTCGCCGGTATTGTTCCGCTATGGCGGAAACCGAAGAGTGCTACACCTGCGCCCGAACGGCGGAATTCGACGATCTCCCGCCACGCGAGCGGGTCGCGGCTGACGACTTGTGGCGGGTAGCCCACGCGTTCGGCACGGCACTGCCCGGCTGGCTTGTGCTGATACCCCGCAGGCACGTCACCGCCATCGCGGAGCTGACCGACGCCGAGGCAGCCGCGCTCGGCCGGTGGCAAGTACGACTGTCCCGGGCACTTGGCGCCGTGCTCGGCTGCCCGAAGACCTACGTCGCGCAGTTCGCGGAGGCCGCGGGCTTCGCGCACGTGCATTTCCACGTCGTGCCGAGATCGGCGGAGATGCCAGCCGAGCTTCGCGGCCCGCGGGTGTTCGGGTTGCTCGGCGCGGCCGACGACGAGGCAGTCAGCGAGGGGGAACGGGACAGCCTGGCGCTAGCCCTCGCCGCCGAGCTAGGCCGTCAGGGGCTAGGCCGCACGGGCTAGGCGGCCTCGCGCTCACTGCTCGGACAGGATCGCCTCGAGCTCGGCCAGCGGGTCACGGACGACCGGGCCGGTCGTCCGGACAAGGGCGTGCAGGATCGTGCCGTGGAACGTGAATGGCGCCGTGTACCCGGCCCCGACGGCCGGTCCCCACTCGTAGCCGCAGGTAAGCCCGACGCCGACGCCGTTGAACCCGGACGGCGTGAACACCGGGATCACGCCGTGCCCGATCTCGCGGCCGTCACAGCGCAGCACGCCGTTGCCACCCAGTCCGTCGTCCTTGGTAAACGCGTACTCGATGCGGTGCTCACCAGGGGCGATGGGCTCGGCCGCCTCGATCACGTGGCGTTCCTTCCCGTACAGGTTGTGCACGTAGCGGATCCGCCCGGCCAGGACGTGCAGCGACCATCCGCCGAGCGCTGAGCCCATCGCAAGCAGCACGCCATCGGTGCCACTGGCGGGTACGGCCACGTCCACGACAAGCGCGTGCGAGCGGTTCCGTACGTTCACGGCCACCGACTCCGGCACCTGGGCCGCGCCCTGGAAGTAGCGGTACGCCTCGCGCGGCGGCCGGCGGTCCGGCTTGGGATTGACCAGGGCCCAGAGCACCCTGTTGTCGAGCGGGAGCACCTGATTGCGCTCGGCTTCCTGCCACCACAGCCCGACTAGCTCGGCCAGCAGGTTCGGGTGCCGTGCGGCAAGGTCCGTGGACTCCGACAAGTCCTCGGCTACGTGGTACAGCTCCCAGGTGTCCTCATCGAAGGGCGCGTTGGGGTCCTGGTCGTCATACAGCGGGCCCACCGGATGGAACGTGACTGCCTTCCAGCCGCGGTGGTAGATGGCCCGGGATCCGAACATCTCGAAGTACTGCGTGTGGTGGCGCTCGGCAGCTAGCGCGCCGTCGCCACCGAGCAGGTAGCCGAAGCTCACGCCGTCGACCGGACTCTGCGCGACTCCGTCGATCTCGGCCGGGAGCTCAAGCCCGGCCAGCTCTATCAGAGTTGGCGCGACGTCGATGGCGTGCGCGAATTGCCCTCGGACCGCACCGTGGTCGAGCGAGCCTTGCGGCCAGGAGATGATGCACGGGTCGGCGACACCGCCCTCGTGGACCTCACGCTTCCAGCGCCGGAACGGCGTGTTGCCCGCCATGGTCCAGCCCCAGGGGTAGTTGTTGTGGGTGAGCGGGCCGCCGATCTCGGCAAGCCTGGCGTACATCTCGTCGTCCGTCGCCGGGTCCAGGTTGACCAGCCGGACGTCGTTGATCGACCCCGAAGCGCCGCCCTCGGCACTGGCCCCGTTGTCGGAGACCACGACGACGACCGTGCTGGCGAGATCTCCCGTTCCCGCCAAGAAGCTGAATATCCTGCCGAGTTGCTCGTCGGCGTGCGACAGGAACCCGGCGAAGCACTCCATGAAGCGCGCGGCGACCGCGCGCTGCTGTGCGTTCAGGGAATCCCACGCCGGCACCCAGGCCGGCCGCTGCGACAGCACCGTCGAAGGCGGCAACAGCCCCGCCGTGAGCTGCCGGTCGAAGACCTGCTGCCGCCAGGCGTCCCAGCCCAGGTCGAACCTGCCGAGGTAATGCTCGCGCCAGCGCTCCGGCGGCTGGTGCGGCGAGTGGCAAGCGCCGGTCGCGAAGTACAGGAAGAACGGCCTGCCCGGATCGACGGCCCGGAGGTCGGCGACGAACTCGATCGCGTGATCGGCCAGGTCGCTGGACAGGTGATAGCCGTCTTGCCTCGGCGCGGGCGGGCGCACCGAGTGGTTGTCGTGGTAGAGCGCCGGGAGGAACTGGTGCGTCTCGCCGCCGTGGAAGCCGTACCAGCGATCAAAGCCCCTGGCGAGCGGCCAGGTCGCGCGGGAGGCTGCCATGTTCGTCTCGTCTTCGGGCGTCAGGTGCCACTTCCCGACGGCGTATGTCGCGTAGCCGGCCGCGCGCAGAACCTCGGACAGGTACCCGTTCTCGCGCGGCGGCTTGCCCCAGTAGCCGGGGTAGCCAATCGCAAGGTCGGCCACCCGCCCCATGCCGCTGCGGTGGTGGTTCCGGCCGGTCAGCAGGCACACCCGGGTAGGCGAGCACAGCGAGGTGGTGTGAAAGTTCGCCAGCCGGACGCCGCGCGCGGCCAGGCCGTCGATCACCGGGGTCTCGATGTCAGACCCGTAGCAGCCGAGTTGCGCGAAGCCAACGTCGTCGAGGACCACGAGCAGGATGTTCGGTGCACCTGGCGGCGGCGTCGGCTCGTCCGGCCACCAGGGCACCGAGTCCCGCCAGTCCCGGCCGATCCTGCCGCCGAAATCCTCTGCCACGTGGTTCTCCGCGCTCTGCTAGTCGTCCGCCATGACCCGTCAGATGCGACCGTACCTGGCCTTGTTTGTGCAGTACCGGGACGCGCTGGTGGATAGTTTTGTGCGATGTCCTACGAGGTGGCGGCACCCAGGCCGCGGCGCGCTGTCGTCACGGTGCTGCGCTACCTGGTAGGCGTGCTCGTGGGCATCGTCGTCGTGGTCCTGCTGTTCGGCAAGCGGGGTGACCTGACGGCGGCGCGGCACGAACTCGGCCACCTTGACGTCGGCTGGGCAGGCGCCGCCGTGCTGGCCGAGAGCGCGTCGCTGACCGCGTTCGGCTTCCTGCAACATCGCGTGCTGCGGCTCGCGGGCGCCCGGCTTCCGCTGCCTGGGCTGCTGGTACTCAGCCTGGCGAATGACGCCATCGCGGGAACCGTGCCTGGCGAGCCGGCCGTATCCAGCGCCTACCGCTACCGGTACTACCGGCAGCGCGGCGCGGACGCGGCCGCGGCAGGCTGGACCGTTTTCACGATCCTCGTTGCCCAGGCGATCGGAATGTCGCTGCTCCTGCTGCTCGGCGTGCTGGTCGCACTGCTGGCCGCGACCAGTGTCAAGGCCGCCGGAGTCGCGGCGATCGGCCTGGTCATCGTCGTCGCTGCGGGTGTCCTGCTCGCCCGGCGCGACCTCGTGCTGCGGCTGGTCGCCGCGCTCGCACGTCGCTGGCCCCGGCGCGCGCCTGGCGGCCTCGCCACACGGATCGAGGCGACGCTTGCGCGCATGCGGGAGATCCCGCTGACGACCCGCTCGGCCGCGCTGGTCGTGGCCCTGGCGTTCGCCGTGTGGGCTGGGGACTTCCTGTGCCTGCTGTGCAGTTTCGGCACCGTCCGGGCGGCGGTGCCGTGGGATGGCGTCCTCGTGGCCTACGGCGCGGCCCAGGTGGCCGGCTCGCTGGCTTTTATCCCGGGAGGGCTCGGCATCATCGAGGGCAGCCTCGCGGTGATCCTCGTCGCCTACGGCGCGGGGCGAGTGCCGGCCGTGTCCGCGGCGCTGGCCTACCGCCTGGTCAGCTTCTGGCTCGCCATCGCGGTCGGCTGGATCGCCGTGGCTGTGGTGGCTCGGCGGACCCGGCGGGTGCGCCGAGCCACGACCGCGGATTCAGGGTCGTCGTGAGCCAGGCAGACTGGGCTGGGTTGGACCAGGCCGAGGCCCCGGAGGAACAGTGCCAGTCAGTCAGCTGTACGACACGATCGGCCGTACGTACACCGTTACCCGGCGCACCGACCCCAAGATCGCCGCCCGGATCTGGGCGGCGCTGGGGGACGCGCAGACCGTGCTCAACGTGGGGGCCGGCACAGGGTCGTACGAGCCTGCCAACCGTGACGTGACAGCGGTCGAGCCGTCAGCGACGATGCGGGCCCAGCGCCCGGCCGGATCGGCGCGGTGCGTGGGCGCTGCGGCTGAGCGACTGCCGTTCGCCGACAACTCATTCGACGCTGCGATGGCGGTGCTCTCGGATCACCACTGGACCGATCCCATCGCTGGCTTGCGCGAAATGCGCCGGGTCGCGAGGCGTGTCGTGGTCTTCCAGTTCGACGTGCCCTTGCTGGACCGATTCTGGCTGACCCGTGACTACCTGCCGGAGTTCGGTGAGGTGGCGGGCTGGCAGCGCCCGAGCCTGACGAAGCGGGCTGCAGCCATCGGCGCCCGGCTCGAACCGGTGCCGGTTCCCTGGGACTGCGCCGACGGGTTCTTCTGCGCCTACTGGCGGCGGCCTGAGCGGTACCTGGAGACCGAGGTCAGGCGCGGCATCTCGGTGTTCGCGGCGCTCGGCGCAGAAGTGGAGGAGCGGATGGTGCACGCCCTGCGGGCCGATCTGGCGTCCGGGCGCTGGGCCGCCCGTAACGAAGACATCGCCACGCTGGCTGAGGTCGATTTCGGCGCGAGACTGCTGATCGCGTAGCCCGTTCGCTGGCCGCTGGCACGGTCGCAGGCCGCCGCGACGGTCAGGGCGAACCTACCTGCCACACCGACGCCCGGAGTACCTCGCGCCCCTCGACGGCCTTGCTGACTGGCAGGTCGTAGCTCCCGAGCAGCCGGTAACGATCGCGCGGAAAGTAGCTGCGGCCGATGTCGCCGGTTAGCACGTGCGCCCCGGCACCGGCCGCCTCGTCCAGGTACGCGGCGACTCGCTCGGCCATTTCACGCTGATACCAGACGTCACCGGCCACGACCACCTCGGCCGGCACGCTGAGGTCAAGAAACGATCCGACGCAGCGCGGTGGCGGCACCTGGTTGGCCGCCGCGTTCAGCTCGATGGCCACCATGGCGACCGGGTCGGTCTCGCTGGCCAGCACCGTAACGGCACCCGCCCTTGCCGCCGCGATCGCCACCAGGCCCGACCCGGCGCCGACATCGAGCACACTGCGGCCCGTCACCACGGCGGGATTGTCCAGCAGGTAACGGGCTAGCGCGACACCGCCGGGCCACGGAACGCTCCAGAACGGCGGGTCCAGCCCAGTCCGCCCGGCTTCGCGCTCGGTTACTTCCCACAGTGCGTAAAGGTCAGTTTCCTGGTAGAGGCTGATCTCGGGCACAAACGGCACCGGTGCCAGCCGGGTGACCGACTGGACAAACTGCGCCGACATCGCGCGGCTCAGAGCCAGCCTCGTTCGTCTGCCGTCCGGACGGCCTCCGAGCGGTTGCGGGTCCCGGTCTTGGCGATCGCAGAAGAGAGGTAGTTGCGCACGGTCCCTTCGGACAGGAAGAGTATCTGCGCGATCTCGGCGACCGATCCGCCGGACCGAGCAGCGACCAGCACGTCCCGCTCGCGCGCGGTCAGCGGACAGGCCCCGATCGCCAGCGTGGCGGCAGCCAGCTCCGGATCGACGACCCGCTCGCCCTTCGCGACCCGCCGGATCGCGTCCGCGAGCTGCTCAGGCGGCGCGTCCTTGACGACGAACCCGCAGGCGCCGGACTCCATAGCCCGCCGCAGGTAGCCCGGCCGGCCGAACGTGGTCAGGATTACCGACCGGCACTCCGGGATCTCCTGGGCCAGGACGCCCGCGGCGGCCAGCCCGTCGATGCCGGGCATGTCGATGTCGAGCAGCGCGATGTCCGGGCGGCTGGTGCGGGCGGCAGCGACCACCTCGTCCCCCCGCCCCACGGTCGCCACGACCTCGAAGTCGTCCTCCAGCCCGAGCATCACCGCCAGCGCGCTGCGGATGAGTTCCTGGTCGTCAGCCAGCAGCAGCCGGATCATCCGGCACCCTGAGCGGGTGCCAGCGCGACCCGCAGCCGCCAGCCACGCGGCTGCGCAGGCCCTGCGTCCAGCACGCCGCCAGCCGCGGCGACCCGCTCGCGCAGTCCGGCGAGGCCATTCCCGGCATCGGCGGGCACACCCACTCCGTCGTCCACGACCTCCACTGCGGACTCCGACAACCGGACGGAGCACGTCGTGGCCCGGGCGTGCCTGACGACGTTCGTGAGCCCCTCGCGCACCACCCAGCCGAACAGTTCCGCGTGGTCGGGATCGACTATGTCCACCGCGCGCGGCAGATCGGAGACGATGCCCGCGGCCCGCAGCAGTTCGCGTCCGGCGGCGAGCTCACCAGTGAGCGTGACCTCCCGGTAGTTGCTCACCGCGTCACGCATGTCCGCTAGCGACCGCCTGGCGAGCGACTCCACCCCAGCGATCTCCCGGGATGCGCGGGCAGGATCGACGTCGCCGAGCCTGCGGGCAAGACCCGCTTTGACGGTGATCGTGGTCAGCGAGTGGCCGAGCAGGTCGTGCAGGTCGCGGGCGATCCGGATACGCTCGTTCTCCGCCGCCAGCCTGGCCACCTCGGCACGGGCTTCGGCCAGCGCCTGATTGCCCTTCACCACCTCGAGCGAGGCGAACATCGCGAGCGCCACGACAGGGATCGCCACCGGCGTCACGTCGGCGAACGACTTGGCCAGGCTGACGTGCCAGGAGGAGATCGCGACGGGTATGAAAAGCGCCGCGAGCGCGAAGATCAGCACGACCGGCGCCGAGCGAAGGCCGAGGCGAGCCACGGTCAGCATCGTGATGTACACGCACATGACGAAGGCGGCGGCGCGCGCGAACGGCAGTTCCGCTACCAGCAGCGCGAGCAGGAGGCCGTAGACGGTCCAGAATCGCAGCTCGCTGGTCGCGGCGATGGGTACGAACAGCCAGCAGACCACGAACGCAGCGAGGATCACGAAGCCGCAGATCTCCGCGGCGCCGCTGGAGTTCTGGTGCACAGCTACACCCAGGTAGACCAGGTAGACAAGGGGCAGCACAAGCATGAGCCGCCTGCGCCACCCTTGCGTCCACCTGCGTTGCGTACTCACCCACTGCTCGTCGCCCCGAGCCCCTGCGTCCACGTTCATGAGCCTAACCGGGTTCGACCGGATCAGATCCGGCTCGTAGAGCGCCGGTACACGACGGCAGCGACCGGGATCAGCACGATGGTCCAGGCCGCGACCACGATCCAGGCCTCCGCCGGCCAGCCTCCGCCGGCGATCGCCGCTTTCCCTGCCTGCACCAGCCAGTACGACGGCAGCGCCTTCATCACGTCGAACATCGGGCCGGACGTGGCCAGCTGGAATCCGTACACGCCGCCGAGCAGCGCCAGCAGCACGACGATCCCGCCGAGCGCCGGCGTCAGTGCGTCGACCGGCAGCAGGTAGCCGAGCGCGAGCCCCAGCACGACGAGCGGGACGAGGCCGACCAGCAACAAGCCCGTCAGCTTGAGCCACTGCGTAGCGCCGAGGTGCACGCCGAGCGCCGCCCCTGCCAGGTAGAGCAGTGCCAGCGTCGGTAGTGCCAGCAGATACGCCGTGAGGACCTTCGCGGCGAAGTCGGCCCGGATGCGCAACGGGGTGATCCGCATCTGCCGGGTCCAGCCGCTGGCCCTGTCCCTGGCGATTCGGGCGCCGGGAGAGATGACGGCGAACATGGCGCCGTACACCGCCATCGCCGTCATGAAGTACAGCGGAAAGCCGACGCCGTCGTGGGTCGCGTGCCGTTGCCCGGATGCCACCGACAAGAACAACACCAGCGGCAGCGCCAGGGTCAGTGCAAGGAAGGCACGGTTGCGGACCATGCGAAGTATGTCGTACCTGACGTGCGTCATCTGACGACCTCCGGATCGAGCTTGTCGGCGGCGGTGAGTTCGAGGAACGCCTCCTCAAGGCTTCCGCCGCCCACTTCGATGTCGCGTATTTCTGGGAACGCGCCGAGCAGCGGTCTCAGCGCGGCATCCGAATCCGAGCACGACAGGATGATCGTGTCACCGTGCCGGTCGGCGGCCGCTACGCCGGGCAACGCAACGAGCCCAGCCAGGTCGGCGCCGGGCAGGGTGCCGCGGATCGTCCGCGCGGCCGCGCGGGCCTTGATCTCGGTAGCCGGACCGTCAGCCACGATCCGGCCATGTGACATAAGCACGATCCGGTCGGCGAATGCGTCGGCCTCCTCGAGGTAGTGCGTCGCGAACACGACGGTCTTGCCCCGCCCGGCGACCGCCCGCATGGCCTGCCAGAACTCGCGCCTGCCCTCGACGTCGATGCCTGCGGTGGGCTCGTCAAGCAGGAGCAGGTCCGCATCGCCGACGAGTGCGGCGGCAAACCGGACGCGCTGCGCCTGGCCGCCGGACAGCTTGGTCGTCCACTGCCCGGCGAACTCGGCGGCGCCGGTCCGCCTCAGCGCATCGCCGACGTCCAGCGGATGCGGGTAGTACGAGGCCATCAGCGACACAAGCTCGCGGACCTTCATGTGGTCGAGCGGCGACCCGGTCTGCAGCATCCCGCCGACCGCACCGGCCGCAACGGCCTGGGCTGGCGTCATGCCGAACAGCGAGATGCTGCCGGAGTCTGGCCGGGTCAGGCCCAGAACCATGTCGATCGTGGTTGTCTTTCCCGCGCCGTTCGGGCCGAGTAGCGCCACCGTCTCGCCGGGGGCTATCTGCAGGTCTATAGATCGGACCGCGCGCACCGAGCCGTAGGACTTGGACAGGCTGGTCAGGACTATGCCGCCCGTGTGGTCGTTGCTCTGCGTCATGTTCCAGAGCGTGCCTCGGCGCGATGTCAGCCGTGTAGTGCGCTGCCGCACCAGCCTGCCGTGACAAATGTCAGATCGCGGCTGCCCGCCTAATCGGGCAGCAGGGCAAAGCGCATCCGCCGCAGCCGGTCCGGACTGCCGGAGATCTCCAGCCTGGTGATCTTGCCGCTCGCATTCACGGCCGGCAGCAGCACTAGTTGCAGGTGCCCTGATGGCGCATACACGATACCGACGGCGCCGTCCACGAGTGCTAGCTGCGCGTGCGCGGCTCGCGCGGATGACATGATCGCGCCCCTGGCGACGCGGTCCGCTCCGTGCAGCACGGTCGGCCTGCCGGACGGGGCCGCGGACGCGTCGCCTGTCAGCGTGACGTCCGCGTCCAGCAGGGCAACTAGCGCGCCGAGGTCCCCGCCGCGCGCAGCGGCAAGAAACGCGCTAGCGGCTCTCCGCTGCCGGGCGTAATCCTCCGCGCGATCGGCGCGCGGCGCGCCGCGTACCCGTCGCCTGGCCCTGCTGGCGAGCTGCCGGGTCGCGTCCGGCGACCGGTCTAGCACGGCGGCCACCTCGGCGAAGGACATCGCGAACAGGTCGTGCAGCACGAACGCGAGCCGCTCCGCAGGCGTGAGCGTGTCCAGCACGACCAGCAGCGCGAGGCCGACAGAGTCGGCGAGCATCGCCTCGTCTTCGGGATCACCGGCCAGGCCGGCCCGGGCTGCGGGTGAGCCAGCCGTCCCGTGAGCCAGGCCGGCTGCTTCCGCAGCCGCTGGCCAGCTCTCGCCGACCGGTTCTTCCTGGCGGTGGCGCCGCGACCTGAGCATGTTCAGCGACACGCGCGCCACGACCGTGGTCAGCCAGCCAGCGAGGTTCTCCACCTCGGCGGCGTTCGTGCTGGTCAGCCGTAGCCAGGTGTCCTGGACGGCGTCGTCGGCGTCGGCCGCCGAGCCGAGCAGCCGGTAGGCGATCGACCGCAGCCGGTCCCGATGCGCCTCGAAGGCAGCTGCCAGCGAGTCAGAGTCAGCGCGGGGCGCCACGTTCCCCCTTAAATGCGCACTGTCTA
>JASHTT010000069.1 GCA_030040415.1 Streptosporangiaceae bacterium
CGGAGCACCGTCGCCGCGTGCCAGAGCCTGGCCAGCGGGTCGCCCGGCACCGGCAGGGCGGCGTTGGCCGCGCCCAGCACCCGCCCGGGCGTGCCGATGTCCGCGATCGCCGTGGCCAGCAAGTCGGCGGTCTCGACCACGGCGGCGGCCGGGTCCTCAGCCTCGGCCAGGCCGAGCAGGCCGCGCAGCGCTGCCACCGCGCCCGTCGCCCGGGCGCGCAGTGCCTCGGCCGGGGTGGCCAGGTCCCAGACGGACGGCAGCGCACGCGCCACCATTGCCGGCGCGAACGAGAAAAACGCCGCCGCTACCGGCTCGGCGGCGACGGCACCGAGCGGGGCGGCCCGGCCTGCGAAGTAGCCTCGCCAGTAACCGCGCAGCCCGGCCTGCTCGAACGCCGCCCGCGGCTGCGGTGCGAAGTAGCTGACCACGTGGACCGGCTCGAACAGCGTCCACATCCGCCTGGCCGTCGTGCCGGGATCGGTCATCCGGCCATCATCGCAGGCCCGGTGAGAAATCGATACCGCCCGCGAGCCGCGGGTGTGACCCAGCCCATCCCCGCCCATTCCGGACCCGGATTGCAGGCGCGGAACTATTTACGGCACAATGATGTTGTGAAAAACGTGGGAGCAGCAACGCAGGCCGTGGGCGCCGAGCCGGGCGTCCTGGTCAACGCTACCCCCGCTGAAGGCATGGGCACGCGCGGGCGAATTGCCCGGCTCATCCTGGAGAACGGCCCCGTGACCGCGGCTGGGCTGTCCGCCAGGCTGGGCCTTACTCCCGCCGCGGTCCGCCGGCACCTGGACAACCTGCTGGCCGAGGGCATGGTGGCGGTGAAGACCGCCAGGACCTACGGAAGCCGCGGCAGGGGCCGTCCCGCCAGGCTGTTCGCGATCACGGATGCTGGCCGCAGTGCCTTCGAGCACGCCTACGACGACCTGGCCACCAGCGCGCTCCGCTTCATCGAGGAGGTAGCTGGCCGCGGTGCCGTCGACGAGTTCGCCCGGCAGCAGATCTCCGAGCTAGAGCGCCGGTACCGGCCGATCGTCGAGGCGGCGGAGCCTGCGGACAGGGTCAGGGCGCTCGCTTCAGCGCTGTCCGCTGACGGCTATGCCGCGGCGGCGACCGGTGCGCCGGCCAGCGCCGGCGGCGAGCAGCTCTGCCAGCACCACTGCCCGGTAGCGCACGTCGCGCGTCAGTATCCGCAGCTGTGTGAGGCCGAGACCGAAGCGTTCGGACGGCTTCTCGGCACCCCGGTGCAGCGGCTCGCCACGATCGCGCACGGCGACGGGATCTGCACCACCCACGTCACACCGCCGTCTCTCCTGCACAACGCCGTATGACACCAACCAACAAGGCCGGAGGAATCTCCGCATGACCACCGTTGCCCGCCCGGAGCTTGAGGGCCTGGACCGTTACAAGTTCGGCTGGGCCGATCCCGACACGGCAGGCGCCAGCGCGCGCCGCGGCCTGTCCGAGGACGTTGTCCGCGACATCTCGGCCAAGAAGAACGAGCCGGAGTGGATGCTGGACCTGCGGCTCAAGGGGCTGAAGTACTTCCACCGCAAGCCGCTGCCTACCTGGGGCTCCGACCTGTCCGCCATCGACTTCGACAACATCAAGTACTTCGTCAGGTCGACCGAGAAGCAGGCGGCATCCTGGGACGAGCTGCCGGCGGACATCAAGAACACCTACGACAGGCTCGGCATCCCCGAGGCGGAGAAGCAGCGCCTGATCGCCGGCGTGGCCGCGCAATACGAGAGCGAAGTCGTCTACCACAAGATCCGCGAGGACCTGGAGGAAAAGGGTGTAATTTTCCTCGACACGGACACCGCGCTCAAGGAGCACCCGGATCTGTTCCAGGAGTACTTCGCGACGGTCATCCCGGTCGGCGACAACAAGTTCGCCGCGCTGAACACCGCGGTCTGGTCCGGCGGCAGCTTCATCTACGTGCCGAAGGGCGTGCACGTGGAGATACCGCTGCAGGCCTACTTCCGGATCAACACCGAGAACATGGGCCAGTTCGAGCGAACCTTGATCATTGCCGACGAGGACTCCTACGTGCACTACGTGGAGGGCTGCACGGCGCCGATCTACTCCTCGGACTCGCTGCACTCGGCGGTGGTCGAGATCATCGTGAAGCGCGGCGCCCGGTGCCGGTACACGACGATCCAGAACTGGTCGGCCAACGTGTACAACCTGGTGACCAAGCGCGCGGTCGCCCAGCAGGGCGCGACCATGGAGTGGATCGACGGCAACATCGGCTCCAAGGTCACGATGAAGTACCCGGCCGTGTACCTGATGGGGGAGCACGCCAAGGGCGAGACCCTGTCGGTCGCGTTCGCCGGCTCCGGGCAGCACCAGGACGCTGGCGCGAAGATGGTGCACTGCGCGCCGAACACCTCATCGACCATCGTGTCCAAGTCGGTCGCCAGGGCGGGCGGGCGTACGTCCTACCGCGGCCTGGTGGAGGTGCGCGAGGGAGCCGAGCACGCCAAGTCGACGGTCAAGTGCGACGCGCTGCTCATCGACACTGTCAGCCGGTCGGACACCTACCCGTACGTGGACGTCCGCGAGGACGACGTGGAGATGGGCCACGAGGCCACGGTCTCCAAGGTGTCCGAGGACCAGCTGTTCTACCTGATGAGCCGTGGCATGACCGAGGACGAGGCGATGGCGACGATAGTCCGCGGCTTCGTCGAGCCGATCGCGCGCGAACTGCCGATGGAGTACGCGCTGGAGCTGAACCGGCTGATCGAGCTGCAGATGGAAGGGGCAGTCGGCTGATGTCAGGCCTGCAGGAGGCCGTCGAGACGTCGGCCGCCGTGTCAAGGCTGCACGAGCGGCAGTCCTACGACCCCGCGGACTTTCCTGTTCTCACCGGGCGCGAGGAGGATTGGCGGTTTACTCCGCTGCGTCGGCTTCGTGGTTTGCACGGCGACGGGCCGTTCGGGGACGGGAAGGTCCAGGTCGTAGTCGATGCCGCGCCCGGGGTCGCCATTGAGAACCTGGAACGGGGTGACCCCAGGGTCGGCGTCGCTTACGTGCCCGCTGACCGGGTTAGTGCCAGGGCCTTTGCGCTGTCCCGCGAGGCGACGGTGATCTCCGTTCCGGCAGGGGTCGAATCGGATACGCCCACGCTCGTCACGTTCCGGGGCGAGAGCGCGGAAGGGGCTGCGTTCGGGCACACGGTTGTCGAGGTCGGGCACAACGCCAG
>JASHTT010000070.1 GCA_030040415.1 Streptosporangiaceae bacterium
TGCATAGCGTCAGCATCCGGCCGAGCGCCGACGGCCGCAAACGATTTGCCACGCCTGCGCCGGTCAACCGGCGGACCCGGACCGGCGGACCCGGATCGGCGGACCCGGGCCGGCGCGTCAGCGATGTCACAGCACGACCACGGACCGCAGCACCTCCCCGCGCTGCATCTTGGCGAACGCCTCCTCCACGCCGTCGATCGCGATCGTCTCGGAGACGAACTTCTCCAGCGGCAGCCGACCCTGCAGGTGCAGGTCGACGAGCATCGGGAAGTCCCGCGTCGGCAGGCAGTCGCCGTACCACGATGACTTCAGCGCCCCGCCGCGGCCGAACACGTCAAGCAGCGGCAGCTCGAGCTGCATCTGCGGGGTCGGCACGCCGACCAGCACGACGGTCCCGGCCAGGTCCCTGGCGTAGAACGCCTGCTTGTAGGTCTCCGGCCGGCCGACGGCCTCGATCACCACGTCGGCGCCGTTCCCCTCGGTGAGCGCGCGGATCGCGTCGACCGGGTCGGCGGCGCGGGAGTTCACCGTGTCCGTCGCGCCAAACTGACGAGCCAGCTCAAGCTTCCTGTCGTCCACGTCCACCGCGATCACCGCGCGCGCCCCGGCCAGCGTGGCGCCGAGAATCGCCGCGTCGCCGACCCCGCCGCAGCCGATCACCGCGACAGTGTCGCCTCGGCTGACGCCTGCCGTGTTCAGCGCGGCGCCGAGGCCCGCCATCACGCCGCAGCCCAGCAGCCCGGCCACTTCAGGCTTGATCCGGGAGTCGACCTTGGTGCACTGGCCCGCGGCGACGAGAGTCTTGGAGGCAAACGCGCCGATGCCGAGCGCGGGCGAGAGCACGGTGCCGTCGGCCAGCGTCATCTTCTGCCTGGCGTTATGAGTGGCGAAGCAGTACCACGGACGGCCGCGCAGGCAGGCTCTGCACTGCCCGCAGACGGCACGCCAGTTCAGGATCACGAAGTCGCCTGGCGCGAGCCCGGTCACGTCGGGGCCAACCGCCTCGACCACGCCGGCCGCCTCGTGCCCGAGCAGGTAAGGGAAGTCCGCGCCGATGCCGCCCTCGCGGTAGTGCAAGTCGGTGTGGCACACGCCACAGGCCTGCACGGTGACCAGCGCCTCGCCCGGCCCGGGATCCGGCACGATCACGGTGGTAAGGCTGACCGGCTGGCCCTGCGCGCTCGCTATGACGCCCTTGACCTCGTGTGCCATTCTGCTGCTCCCTTGCAACGCACCTTTTTCAGGGAACGGGCTTGCCCCCGCCACCGCCGTACGCACGCGACGGCCCGGCTGACGAAACCCGCGTCCCGCGATGATACGGCGGACTGGCTAGACTCCGGCGGGCGGCACGTAGGCGGGGCCGACTGCCGACAGCGGAACCCGGTCGATCCGGCCCGACCCGGGCTCGTCAGTACCGGCGGGCTCTGCGTCGACTGGGAACACGCTCGCCGTCGGCTCCTGCGAGCTGAACGCCGGTCGGCCGGATCAGCAGCAGCGCCTCACCCCCGGACAGCCTGGCGGCCGATGTGTGCGCGGAACGGACGGAGCAGCGCCGCGGAAGCCGGCTCGACCGCCACGGTGTCTGGCGATGAGGGTCAGCGCGCGGGGCTGACCGGCGGCTTGCTCGTCGGAGCCTGCGGGTTGGGCGGGCTGCCGGCGCTTGGCTGGCCCGCTGATGGTCGGCTCGCTGTTTGCTGGCCCACGGTTGGCTGGCCCACGGTTGGCTGGCCCACGGTTGGCTGGCCGGGCCATGGTTGCTGGCCTGCCGCTAGCTGACCCGCCCGTGGCCGGCGCCGCTGCGGCCTGCGGGGTGGCGGAAACTCAAAGCGCAAAGCCGTCATGTTCGGCACTACGCGGACAGGCAGTCCCGGCGGCATGACGCTGGCCAGCCTGCTGCCGAGCTCGCCCGGCGTCATGTCGCAGATCCGCACGAGGTAGCGCGGTGGATCGGCGCGCGCTGTCGTGAGCCCAGGCCTGCCGCGGCCGAAGCCCAGCGGCATGAAAAGGACGCCGAGCAGCAGCGCGAACTGGCTGACGACGCCGTACCTGTGCACGATCCTGGCTGCGGGACCGAGCCCGATTTCGAGCACCGAACCGTAGCGCCTGGGCACGATCCGCAGCCGCGACACCTCCGGCCAGAAGATATGGACCTGGCGCAGCTTCGGTCGTCGGCGGTTGGTGCGGACGCCGAGCCAGATGCCGTCACGGTCGGCGCTGAACGCGTGCCGTCGTAGAGTCCCCAGCACGCAGATCACGGTGAGCGCGGCGAACAGCAGGCCGCCGAGTTCAGCCGCGCCGAGCCACAGCGGCATGCCGCCGAGCCTGCGACCGATGATGACCACGGCAACGGCGACTAATCCGAACCAGACCGGGATCAACCAGATGAATCCACGCGGGTATCTGCTCGACGGACCGCGCACCAAGCATGTGAAGCCGTCGGCCACCGCCGTCTCCCCGCACTAAAGTGTCCCGGCGCGACCACGGGACGTCCCTAATCAGATCTTGAGGGCACGGTGCGGAAGCGGCAAGCCCCGATATTTCGTGCGCAGGCGATGCGGCGCGGGGGCTATCGGCTCGCCTGGTCGCAGTGGCCTACGCTGGGTAGGGCATGGCGGCAGGAACTAGACAGACAAGGATGTACTGTGCAGATTGCCGAAATCACCCGCGAGGAGACCAGTCAGCGTGCCGAGCTGCTGAGTGTTGAGTCTTACGACGTCCAGCTCGACCTGACCCGAGGGGACAAGGTCTTCAGGTCAGTCTCAGTGATCACCTTCGACTGCCGGCGGCCAGGCACGTCAAGCTATGCGGACCTGGTCGCTGAGGCGGTGCATGAGATCACGCTCAACGGGACCGCCATCGACCCGGACAGTAGCTGGGCGGCAGGCAGGATCGCGCTGACAGACCTGGCGGCGCACAACGAACTGCGGGTGGTTGCCGACTGCTTGTACAGCGGTGACGTATCTGGGCTGAACCGGACGGTTGACAGCGCCGACGGTCGCGTCTACACCTTCACCCAGT
>JASHTT010000071.1 GCA_030040415.1 Streptosporangiaceae bacterium
GACGACGCGCAGCCCGGCCAGTACGGCGCTTGCCGCGTTCGTGCCGTGCGCGGACTCCGTGATCAGGCACACCGTCCGCTCCGGCTGGCCCTGCGAGCGGTGGTAACCGCGGATAGCCAGCAGGCCGGCCAGCTCGCCCTGGGAGCCCGCGTTCGGCTGCAGGCTGACTGCGTCGTAGCCGGTGATCTCCAGCAGCGCCGCCGACAGCTCGCCGATGAGCTCGGCGTACCCGGCCGCCTGGTCGGCCGGCGCGAACGGGTGCAGCCCGGCGAACTCCGGCCAGCTGATCGCTTCCATTTCGGCAGCGGCGTTCAGCTTCATCGTGCACGAACCCAGCGGGATCATCGAGCGGTCGAGCGCGATGTCACGGTCCGCCAGCTTCCGCAGGTAGCGCAGCATGGCGGTCTCACTGCGATAGCTATGAAAAACAGGATGGGACAGGAACGTGGTAGTCCGCGCCAGTCCCTCCGGCAGCATCGCGGCCGTGCTGTCCGGCCCGGTCCGCAGAAGTAGGGACGCCGACGGGCCGGCTAGCGCGCTCGCCACGGCCGCCAGCTGGTCGTCGGTGGTGGTCTCGTCGCAGGCGACCTGAACGACGTCCGGGCTGGCGACGTGCACGTTGATGCCAGCCTCGGCGGCCCGGGCCGCGGCCGCCCAGGCCTGCCCTGGCAGCTGGATGGCGACCGTGTCAAAGAAGTGAGACGCCACCGTCTCGTATCCAAGGGCCTTCATGGCCGCAGCAAGCGCGACCGCCTTGCCGTGCACGCGGCGGGCGATCTCGGTAAGACCGTCGGGGCCGTGGTAGGCGGCGTACATCGCGGCGATCACCGCCAGCAGGACCTGCGCGGTGCAGATGTTGCTGGTCGCCTTCTCCCTGCGGATGTGCTGCTCGCGGGCTTGCAGTGCGAGCCGGTAGGCCAGGTGACCGTCGGCATCCACGGAGACGCCGACGAGACGGCCGGGGAGCTGTCGCTTCAACTCGTCGCGAACGCAGATGTAGCCCGCCTGCGGGCCGCCGTAGCCCATCGGCACGCCGAACCGCTGAGTGCTGCCGACCGCGACGTCGGCACCCAGCTCACCCGGCGGGGTCAGCAGGGTCAGCGCCAGCGGGTCGGCGGCCACCACGGCCTTAGCTCCGGCCTGGTGCGCAGCCTCGATGGCCGGTCGCAGGTCACGTACCGCCCCGCTAGCGCCGGGGTATTGCAGCAGCACGCCGAACACCTCGCCGTCCGGCTGGGCTGCGATGAGCTCGGCCGTGACCGGCGCCACGACCAGCTCGATGCCGAGCGGCTCCGACCTCGTGGCCAGCACAGCGAGCGTCTGCGGCAGGCAGTCGGCGTCAGCAATGAAGACGCTGCCCTTGCCGCGCGCCCGCCTGGCCAGCGTCATGGCCTCCGCCGCCGCGCTCGCCTCGTCCAGCATGGACGCTCCGGCCACCGGCAGCCCGGTCAGGTCCTCGACCATGGTCTGGAAGGTCAGCAGCGCTTCGAGCCGGCCCTGCGAGATCTCCGGCTGGTAGGGCGTGTAGGCGGTGTACCAGGCCGGGTTCTCCAGGACGTTGCGGCGGATGACTGCGGGCGTGTTGGTGCCGTAGTAACCGAGGCCGATCATCGACGTGGCCACCGTGTTCTGGCTGGCCAGCCTGCGCAGCTCGGCGAGCACCTGCTCCTCTGTCAGCGGCTCAGCCAGGCTGAGCTGCCGGTCGGCGATGCCCGCCGGGAGGGCGGCCCCAGTCAGCTCATCGAGCGAGGAGTAGCCGAGCGAGTCAAGCATGCTGGCCTGGTCGGCCTGCGACTGGCCGATATGACGCTGAGCGAATTCCATGGGAGCCTCCCCGTGCGGACCTGCAATGGCCGCAGCCGTTCGGTGACGAAACTCCCCCTCTGTCACCCGCAGCGTCGCGGGCTCCAGAGAACGCGCACGCCGCACGGTCCTTGGGCCTGAGAGGTTCCGGGGAGGTTGCCCCTTCGGCGCCCCGGCGCTGGCTGCGCGGGGACTCTCCCGGGCGACGTGATTCGAGCGCTACGAGCCTACCCGAGCAGGCCAAGCCTGGGGGCTGCAGCTGAGGACTGCCAATCAACCAAAATCAACATAATCCGGGCAGTGAATCGCGGTTAGCTCGGAGCTTGAACGTCACCCGATGCGGCGTGCTCTGCGCTTGGCGGCGAGCTCGTCTTCTTCGTCGCTGCCGCCAGCGTCGGACTCGGGTCGCTCGACGGGGAGCTGAGCCAGGCTCCCCTCCACCTCACGCCACACGTAACCGAGCGCGATGCCGAACACGCCCTGGCCGCCCCGCAGCAGATCGACGACGTCGTCGGGGGACTTGCACTCGTACACACTGACCCCGTCGCTCATCAGCGTCACCTGGGCCAGGTCGGTCGAGCCTCGTTCCCGCAGGTAGGTGACGGCCTGCCGGATCTGCTGCAGCGATATTCCGGCATCCAGCAGGCGCTTGACCACCTTGAGCACCACGATGTCCCGGAACCCGTACAGGCGCTGGGTGCCCGACCCGCTGGCCGGCCGGATGGTCGGCTCGACGAAACCGGTGCGCGCCCAGTAGTCGAGCTGACGGTAGGTAATGCCTGCCGCTGTGGCCGCGGTCGGGCCGCGGTAACCCAGCTCCTCCGACTGCGGCTCAAGATCGTCATCGAACAGCAGTTGCATCTGCTCGGCGACCAGGGGAAGGTCATCCGGTACCCCCGGCTTGCGCGCCTTAGGCGCTGCTCCGTCGCCCCTCGTAACCGCCACGCCTACCTCCGGCCCAGGGCGCCCGGTGCCTGGGTACACCTCTCGCACGTTAAGCGCCTGCCGCAGCCGCGTCAACGATCCGGGCGGCGCGTCGCGACCGACCGTTCCGGAGCCTCAGGGTCAGGTGGACCGGCCGAAGTCCTCCGGCGTTATCGAGTCGAGGAACTCGCGGAACTTCTCGACCTCGTCCTCCTGGTTCTCCTGCTCGTCCGGGATGGCCACGCCCGCCTCGTCGAGTATCTCCTCGGTGACGAAGATGGACGCTCCGGTACGCAGCGCGAGCGCTATCGAGTCCGACGGCCGCGCGCTCACCTCCCGGCCGTTGGAGAAGATCAGGTCCGCGAAGAATATGCCGTCGCGCAGCGCAGTGATGTTGACAGTCGTCAACCGGATCTCTAGTGCTTCCAGGACATCCCGCATGAGGTCGTGAGTTAGCGGTCGTTGCGGCACCATGCCCTGCTGAGCGAAGGCGATGGCTGTCGCTTCGTTCGGGCCGATCCAGATCGGCAGGTAGCGCTCGCCCTCGGTTTCCTTGAGCAAGACAATGGGACTGTTCGTTGGCATCTCCACCCGGACGCCGACGACCTCCATCTGCCTCACGGCGGCTCCGTCCTCATCCGCGCCTGCGCGCTGCTGTTGTAGCGGCTCTGCCCCTTGGCATTCCCCTTGTGCTCGCAGGCATTCCCTTTGTCAAAGTACACCCCGCAATCGTGGGACGGGGCCATGCGCCCTCCGGCTGGCACGATAGGCGCCGGTCACGCACTCGCGCCGCTGGCGCCGCGCACCCGCCGGGCAGGCTCTTCGGCCATCGGCGCCGGCACCTCCTGCCGCCCGGGGGCCTCGGCGTCGGCTCGGCCCGGCGGATCGGCGACCGCGAGACCGGCCTCCGCCAGTGCCCCGTCCACCAAGGCGTCGTGCAGCCTCAGTACCAGGGCCGCGATATCGGCAGCCGTCCGGCCGGCTAGCTCTCTGGCACCGGCTGCGCGCTGGCGCTGGATCGGCGCGACGACGCTCTCGATCATCGACGCCTCTCGGTCCGCGGCTGCCCGCACCGCTCGCAGGTGGCGGGCCTCTACCCCATAGGCGGCGAGCGCGGCTGCGGTTCTAGCCACCTCGACCGCGTCCGCCCCGTAATGCCTGCCGACCTTGCGGAGCAGGCCGAACGACTCGAGCTCGGTGAGCAGCCCGTCGCTCAGCCCGGCGACATCGACGAGCTCGCGCCTGGTCAGCAAGCCGCCGGGATGTTCGGGCTGAGCCTGCGGTGGCGGGCCGGGTCGCGCGACCTCCTCGAGCCTTTCCCTGATGACCCGAAGCGGCAGGTACTGGTCGCGCTGAGCGGTCAGGATATGCCTGAGCCTGTCAACGTCCGCGGCGCCGAACCGCCGGTAGCCAGCCGGAGACCGGGCAGGCGCGATCAGGCCCTCGGTCTCCAGGAACCTGATCTTGGACACGCTGATGTCGGGAAACTCGGCGCGGAGCTGGGCTAGCACTTCGCTGATGCTGAAGTAGCCGCGGGCAGGCTGCGAGCTCATCCCCTGACCTGTGAGCCTCCGCCGCCGTGCTCTGGCTGCACGCGTGGTCCGGCCAGGAAGACCAGACGGAACTTGCCGATCTGCACCTCGTCACCGGGTGCCAGCTCGGCTTCCTCGATCCGCTCCCTGTTCACGTACGTGCCGTTGTGGCTGCCCACGTCCCTGACCGTGAACGTGTCGCCCTGGCGATAGAACTCCGCGTGCCGCCGGGAGACTGTCCCGTCGTCCAGAAAGATGTCGCTGTCCGGATGCCTTCCAACCAGAGTCAGGTCGCTGTCCAGCAGGAACCTGCTGCCAGCGTTCGGTCCACGGCGCACCGAGAGCAGCGCTGCGCCAGGCGGCAGGCTCGCCGCCGCTGCGTAGTCGGCCGCAGCCTCGTCCGCCAGGTCACCCTCGAGGTCACTGCCACCGAGCGAGATGGTCGAGGTCACCTCGGCAGCGCGCTCGCCCTGCCACTGGACGAGCGGCGTGCCGCAGCGTGCGCAGAATCGCGCCCCTTCCGGGTTCTCCTCGCCACATCCGGTGCAGTAGACGCTGGGCATCAGGTCGCCAAGCCTCCCGTTCGTCGGATGCGTAACCGGCGCCGGCGCCACGCCCCCTGCTGGCGAGACCCGCGCGTATTCCGCTGGCGGCGTCCACGCTACCTGCGCCGACCTGGACCGGTCCATCCGCCACGCGCGGAGCGGACTCCATGGGGCACGCCGATCCGGCGCAGGGCGAGACTCGGTGGCCGTGCCGCCGCTCCCAGCGGTCGCCGGCCTGCCGGAATCTCGCTGGGCGCTCCTGCGCCGCCTTCGCCACATGTTGGCCGCACCTCCAGCACACGGTCCCGCCGAGCGCGCGATTCCGTCGCTCCGCTAGCCGCGATCTGGCGATTGTCTCACGCCGCGGCGCGTGCTCGGGGCCACTCAGCGTGCACCGCAGGGAGAACGACCACGTCCAGAGCCTCGCAGCAGACGGCCACACGCCCTGAATGTCAGTGCTCGTCAGCGGCCCGCCCGCTCTACCACGGCCGCCCACTCATCGATGAGAGCCTGGGCGGTGTCGGCGTCGGTGCCCTCCGCCCACAGGTGGGTAACCGCCTCGAGCGGGTCGGGCAGCACCAGGACCCACCCGAGGCCGGGCTCGATGACGCGCACGCCGTCGGTCGTGTCCAGCTCCTTGTCCCCGGCGGCCTCGACGACCGTCCGCATGACCATGCCCTTGGCCGCCCACGGAGTAGGCATCGACCGCTTGAGCAGGTTGGCTTCAGGTATCCGGGTGCCGATCTGGCTCAGGGTCAGCCTGGTCCGCGCCACAAGGCCGATGAGCTGCGCGAAGGCGGCTATCCCGTCGATAGACCTGGAAAAGGCGGGCACGACGAAGCCGCCCTTGCCGTCGGCCGCGAAGATCACGTCTGGCCCGGCCGCGGCCTGGTAGAGCCCGTGCAGCGAGGTTGGCGTCCAGTCGACCCGTACGCCGTGGAAGCGGCTGACCTCCTCGGCGACCCGGGTGGTGGTCACCGGCAGCGCGACCCGGCCGCTATGGCGCTCAGCCGCGATGAGGTCAAGCACGATGAGCAGCGCACGGTCATCGGAGACCATGGCTCCCCTGTCGTCCACTAGGGCGATGCGCTCGCCGACTGGATCGAACCGGACGCCGAACGCGGCGCCCGAGGATGAGACAAGCTCAGCGAGCCGGTGCAGGCCAGCTCGCATGGCCGCCAGCGACTCGGTCGGCGAGGCTTCGTCGAGCCGACCATTGACGGTCAGCACGTCAACGCCGATCTTGCCAAGCAGGCTGGGCAGGACCAGCGAGGTCGTGCCCCCTGCGCAGTCGACGACCACTCGCAGTCCCGCGCCGAACACCCCGGTCATGTCGATGCTGCGCAGCAACTCGTGCGTATAGGCCTCGACGACACGCGGCGGGTAGGTCAGTTCCGCGATCTCGCCGGGGAACGCCCGCCGGTACTCCTGCCGGGAGAAGACCCGCTCCAGCTTGCGCTGTGTCGACTCCGACAGATCAGCGCCATCGGCGTCCATGAAGATGATGTCGATCGACTGCGGATCTCCTGGCGTCGTGCGCAGCGCGATGCCGCCGCTGCAGTCGCTGCGCGCGGTCTCGAACCTGGCCAGCGGCATCGGCTGCGCCTCCAGGTCCACGACATTGATGGCGCTGGCGTTGAGCGCACCGTGCACGGCACGCTTGAGCGCCCGTGCTGCCCGGGAGGCGTCCCGTGCCGTGGTGACGACGGCTCCCTTCTTCAGCGTGCTGGCATACGCGCTGGCAAGCCGGACGCACAGCTCTGGCGTTATCTCGACGTTGACCAGGCCGGACACGCCGCGCGGGCCGAACAGAGTTCGCTGCCCTCGCGACTCCCAGATCACGCTCGAGTTGACCACCGCGCCTGCCTCGATGGTCTTGAACGGGTACACCTTGACTCCGGCCGAGACGTATACGTCCGGCTCGATCACGCACTCGTCCCCGACCACCGCGCCTTCCTCGATCCG
>JASHTT010000072.1 GCA_030040415.1 Streptosporangiaceae bacterium
GGTGCGCATCACCAACTCGAAGACCGGGGTTGTCACCTACGCGCGAACGAGCAACTGGACCTCAGTCTCGATCGCTCCCGGTGCCGCCTCAGCCACCGATTTCACCCTTCCGAGCACGACTCCTGCAGGGCCGAGCACCCTCGTCGTGGTCGCCAACGGGATCGCTTCGGCGCCGGTCCCGGTGACGATCCGGTAACGCGGCGGCTGCCGGCCAGATAGCCGCAACCAGTCAGCGCGCTTCACCCTATATATCCGGGTGAAGCGCGCTGCTGCTGGTGGCCGTGCGTTGAGCTGCGGCCCCGCCGCGGTGCGCGGTCGGCGGGGCTTCGGGTCGCGGGGCTGAAGGGCCGGGTTGCGATTCTGGGCATCCGGCTAATCGGGTAACAATGTGACATGAGTAAAACGCCGCAGGCGCCGCCGCCTGGCGATAAACCTACCCGGACCGCTCCCCCGCCACCCCCCTCGTGGCGGCACTGGCTGTGGTTCGCTGCGCTGTTCATCGCGTTGCTCTGGATCCTGCCGAGCTTCGTGCACACCACGTCGCAGACGCCGCTTAACTACTCGCAGTTCGTCAGCGACATCAGCGCCCACAAGGTGAAGACGGCTACCGTGCCAAGCCCGTCCTCGGCGGACGCCAACGTCACGATTACCGGGACGCTGAGCAACGGCAAGGACTACACGGTCACGACGCCGTACCCACCGGGCACGTCGCTAGACGCGAGCATGCGGGCGGCCGGGGTCGCGGTCACCTACCAGGCGCCGGGCAGTTCGTTCGGGAGTCTCCTGCTCGAACTGCTGATCTTCATAGTGCTGCCCTTCGGCCTGGTGATCTGGCTCTTCCGCCGGATGGCGCGCACAACGGGAAGCTCGCTGCAGGGCGTGATGGGTGTCGGCAGATCGCGGGCCAAGGTGTTCGACGCGGAGAAGCCAAGCACGAAGTTCAGCGACGTGGCCGGCTACGACGGCGTCAAGGCCGAGATCAGCGAGGTGGTGGACTTCCTGCGCAACCCGGACCGTTACCGGCGGGCCGGCGCGATGGCGCCACGCGGCGTGCTGATGGTGGGCCCGCCCGGCACCGGCAAGACCCTGCTGGCCCGTGCGGTGGCCGGCGAGGCGTCGGTTCCGTTCTTCTCGGTGGCAGGTTCCAGCTTCGTCGAGATGTTCGTCGGCGTCGGTGCCGCACGGGTACGCGACCTGTTCGCCGAGGCGCGCAAGGCGGCGCCGGCGATCATCTTTGTCGACGAGATCGACGCGATCGGTCAGCGCCGGGCTGGCTCCGGCTCGGTGGTGGCCAACGACGAGCGCGAGCAGACCCTGAACCAGCTGCTGTCAGAGATGGACGGTTTCGACGTCTCGGCCGGGATCGTCGTGCTCGGCGCGACCAACCGGCCCGAAGTGCTCGACCCTGCCCTGCTGCGTCCCGGCCGGTTCGACCGCCAGATTGTGATCCCGCTGCCGACACTGAGCGAACGCGCCGCGATCCTGGCCGTGCACTGCCGGGACAAGCATCTCGGGCCCGACGTGGATCTCGAGGTGGTAGCGAGGGGCACCCCCGGATTCTCCGGCGCGGACCTGGCCAACCTGGCGAACGAGGCAGCGATCTTCGCAGTCCGCCAGGGCCGCGAGGTGCTGACGGCCACCGACTTCGACGACGCCAGGGACCGCATCATGCTCGGCCGCAGGGAAGGGTCGAACGTGCTGCTGCCCGAGGAAAAGCACGCCGTCGCGATTCACGAGAGCGGTCATGCCCTGGTAGCCGCGCTGTCGCCGCACGCCGACCCGGTAGCGAAGATAACGATTCTGCCGGCCGGCCAGGCCCTCGGCGTCACGCAGCAGCTACCGGTCGACGAACGCCACCTGTACGGCGAGGACTACCTGACCGAGTCCCTGGCTGTCCGGCTCGGCGGACGGGCCGCCGAGCTTGTCGAACTGGGCCAGGGATCGACCGGTGCCGCCAATGACCTGGCCTCGGCCACCGACCTGGCGACGAAGATGGTGCGCGAGTTCGGGTTGTCCCCCAAGCTCGGGCCGATCGGCTACCCGGAGGGAGGCTCGGTGTTCCTGGGCGGCGGAGGCGCGGGCATGTCCAGCCGGCCGTTCGCGGAAGCCACCCAGGCGACAATCGACTCCGAGGTGACCAGGCTGCTGAGGGAGGCGGAAGAGACAGCCATCTCGCTGATCCGGTCCCACCACGGCGAGATGATGGAACTGGTCAACCTGCTGCTCGAGCGCGAGACCGTTGACGGCGCTGACGTTTACCGCATCGTCGGCAGGCCGATGCCTGAGCGCAGGCCCGAGGAGCTCACGATCGTGCCGCACGCAGCCAGTGCCGATGGCGGTCACCCCGCGAGTTCCGCGTCGGGGTCAGCTGGCCCGGGCTCGGGCGGTGCCACGGCGGCGGAGGCGGTTGCCGAGCCCGAGAACTGAGACGGCTAGCGCCACCATGGCCGACGGCGCACTGATGCCAACCGCTCGGCGAGCACCTTGAGGTCCGCCGAGTGCGAGCTCAGAAGCCGGAGGTGGTGGCTGACCCACAGCGCTTCGGCGTTGTAGCCGCGCGCGGCGCTGGTTTCCGCCGTTCCGTCCAGACCGGCCTGCGGCGGGACAACCAGCGTCATCTGCGCAGCACGGCCCGGCCTGCCAACCTCGACGGCGACGTCGTCATAAAACGCCGCGAGCTGTGCGGCCTGGCCTTCGAGGGTGGCATAGGTCCTTCGTTCGTCTGCCTCGCTCGGCGGGACCGACTTGCCTGGCAGGCTCGCGAGCGAGTGAGCGGTGAGCCGCAGCCTGGTAGCCGCCATGGCCAGCCCCCACAGGTCAGCCTTCGCCAGCCGCTTGCTGCCCTGCTCGGTCAGGTATCCGCGCATGGCGTCGTCGAGTCGCTGGCCCGCGGTGACCGCCGCGTCTGCCTTGTCGGGGCGCTTGCGGCGGCTGCCGAGGGCCCACTGCACGGCGCCCGTCAGGTAGTCAGCACCCGCGCGGAACGCGTCGCCGAGATTGTCGCCGACGACTGAGGAGGCCCCGCGCGGCCAGAACAGCACGCCGACTATCAGGCTGACCGCGCAGCCGATCGCCACGTCCTCGACGCGCACCAGTCCGACCCGCCAGCCCGCGGGGACTATGACGTTAAACAACACGATGATGGTGACGGTGAAGGCGGCCTGGCCCGCGGCGAACGGAGCCGTGCCCGGCGTGTAAGCGGCGACCAGCACCGCCAGCGGATACACCGCCCACAGGACCGTCGGATCGGTGCCGATGGCCAGCATCAGGACGGCCCCGATGGCAAACCCGACGACGGTCCCGGTCAGCGCCCGCAGGGCGGTGCTACCGGTCGCGGTCGCGCTGGTGCGCAGCACCGACAGCGTGCCGAGCACGACCCAGAACGCGTGCTGGACATCTATGATCTTGGCGACCGCCACGGCTGCCGCCAGTGCGATAGCACCGCGTGCGCTGCTGCGGAACCACACCGACCGAAGGCTCGCGTCGGTGGCGATGATCGCGGCGGTGCGTGCGTCCGGCCGCAGCCGGCGGACCGGCACGGACCTGACGACCTCCTGCACATCGCCGGGATCTTGGCCGCTCAGCCAGCGCTGGCGCTGCGTGGCGACCTCGTCCGGGGTGGCGAGGCCGGCGGCGATCAGCGCGTCGCCGACCGCGGCGACCGCGGCCACCGCAATGGTTTGCGCGTGGAATGCCTGGTCCGCCACCACCGCCGTGGCAGTGGGGTCTCCGGAGAATTCGTGCAGGTGACGAGCGCTTGCCTGGCGTGCACGCCAGAGCGGCTCGATGTCGGTACCGTCCGCTTGGCCGCCGAGCAGCGCGGCGGTCTGGCGCAGTGCGACGGCCGACTGCGCCAGCAGGTCCCTATCCTGCCGCGCCGCGGTGCGCAGGTCGACATGACGGTCGATGACCTCGCCGATCAGCGCGGCGCACCAGTCGAGCAGGTGGATGACCCCGGCCAGGCCCTGGTCGGCGCTAGCCAGCCCGATCGGCCGGTAAGGGGTAGCCGTGAAGCCATTGCGCAGCTCCTCTTTGGCCTGGGCGGATACCTGCGCGTCCGCGTCGGAGGCCTGGCCGGCGATGGCCATGTCGAGCTGATGCGCCAGCGCGCTGGCGAGCGCGGCCGCTCGCGCCCGGAGCCGGTCACCCGGCGAGGCAGGCGACAGCGCGAGCACGGCCAGCGTGGCAGCGGCCTGCGCCAGCCACCAGCCTTCGAGCCGCGACGGCAGGACGCCTGCCGAGCCGGCCGAGGCGACCGGCAGCACGTACGCGAGCAGAGCGGCGGTCACCCCGGACGCCGCGGTAGGACCAGCCGAGCCGATGAAGAATGCCGCGAAGGCGACGGGCAGGGTTACCGTCGCGGCCAGCCACGTCGAGCCACTGACGAGCGTGCCGATGACGATCATCACGGTACCGGCGACCGCGAGGCCAAGGTGGGCCACAGCCTTGTCCGATCGGCTGCCGCCGAACGAGGTCATGACCAGCGCACCGAATCCGCCAAAAACGGCGAAAACCGTCATTTGCTCGTTGCCGAGAACCTTGAACGTCACCGCGAACAGCGACGGTATGACGATCGTGGCGCGCACGGCGCGGATGGCAGCAGGCACCGACCAGGTCACCGGCCACCAGGAAGACGCAGATCCGGGTGGCCTCAGGCGGCGATGCCGCCGTGGCAGCGCCGAGGTCCGCTCGGCCGCGCTTTGCTGTGTCATGTTGCTACCACTGTGACATCCGATCGGTGCCAGCCAGACGCGCCGCCTGGGGTGCATTGCATGATCCCATCACGCGGAGAACCGTAGGCATCAGGCCACCTCGAGGTGAGAAGGAGCATGATGTGACAGCATCGCTGCGCCCGATGACGGGCGATGCACCGGACCGGGCTGGCAGTTACGACCTGGCCGCGCTCGGCTACGCCGAGCAGGAGTACCAACTGGACGGCACCGCCGAGTCCTACGTGCTGGTCAGAGAGCGCACGGCCGACGGTCATTGGGCCGTCCGGCCATCGCGGCCGGCGCCGTTCACCACCAGGGTGGTGGTGCGCCAGCCGGCCGATACGGCGGCCTTCAGCGGCACCGTCGTGGTCGAGTGGCTGAACGTGTCCGGAGGCGTCGATGCCTCACCAGACTGGCTGCT
>JASHTT010000073.1 GCA_030040415.1 Streptosporangiaceae bacterium
AGCATTCCGTCGTCGGTGAGCTTGTGGTCGTCCTTGCGCCTGTCCTCCAGCCAGCGGCCCTTGAGCCCGGCTGTGTAGTAGTTGGCCACGTTGGTGGACGTCTCGCCGCCGAACAGGTCGAGTGACACCGAGTAGTGGAAGTTCAGGTACTTCTGGATGACCGGCAGCGGGACCACGCCGAGTCCGCCCGCCTCGTCGGTGTCGCTCTCGCGCATCACCTGCGCGGTGCGCTCCACCACCCTGTCGATGCCGGTGGTGCCGACCATCATGTGGTGCGCCTCTTCCTTGAGCATGAACTCGCAGGTGCGCGACAACGGGTCGAACGCCGACTCCTTGAGCGTGCCGAGCTGATACTTGCCGTCCCTGTCGGTGAAGTAGGTGAACATGTAGAAGCTCAGCCAGTCCGGCGTCTCCTCGTTGAACGCGCCGAGTATCCGCGGTGACTCCGCGCTGCCGGAGTTGCGATGCAGCAGTTCCTCCGCCTCGTCACGGCCGTCGCGGCCGAAGTAGGCGTGCAGCAGGTACACCATCGCCCACAGGTGCCTGCCTTCCTCCACGTTCACCTGGAACAGGTTGCGCAGGTCGTACAGGCTCGGCGCGGTAGCCCCGAGGTTGCGCTGCTGCTCCACCGACGCAGGCTCGGTGTCGCCCTGCACGACGATGAGCCGCCGCAGCTCGGACCGGTACTCGCCGGGCACCCTGTCCCAGGCTGGCTCGCCCTTGTGCTCGCCGAATCCGATCATCCGGCCCGGATCGCGCTCGGCCAGGAAGATGCCCCACCGGTAGTCCCGCATCGGCACGAACCCGAACTGCGCCCAGCCATCGCGACCGACGTTCACCGCCGTGCGCAGGTAGACGTCCCTGGTCGGCAGCGTCGGCCCCATCGACTCCCACCAGGACAGGAAGTTCGGCTGCCAGGACTCCAGCGCGCGCTGGAGCCGGCGGTCCTCGTGCAGCTGCACGTTGTTCGGGATCTTCTGCGTGTAGTCGGCGTTCGTCGTCATCGCTCACACCCGCTTGGAGTCGAATTCGGGACGCTGACCGGTGCCGAACCGACGCAGCGCGCCACCCGGGCCGGCCGCGCCCGGCCGGTTGAAGATCCAGTTCTGCCACGCGGTCAGCCGCCCGAAGATCTTGGTCTCGGTCGTCTCCGGTCCGGCGAAACGGATGTTAGCTTCCATCCCGGTGAGCGCGTCAGGGCTGAAGCTGGCGCGCTCCTCGACGGCGATGCGGACCTCGTCGTCCCAGTCGATGTCGTCCGGCGCGAAGGTAACCAGGCCAAGCCGCTCGGCCTCGCCGGCCTGCAGCGCCCGGCCGGCGTCCTTCTCCGCTGCGGCCAGCGCGGCTGCATCGCCGCAGAACCGGGTGTGCAGCCTGGTCAGCCCGTTGCCCATCGGCAGCGGCCCGCGGTTCATCTCGCCCACCGTGATGACCGCGGGCTCGGCGTGCTGCCCGTCATCTTCGAACACCCCGGCCAGCATGTAAGACCGGTCAGCGGCCAGGGCCAGCTCCAGCAGCGAGCCGGCGAAGCAGCTACCAGGCTCGATCAGTGCGATCAGGCTCCGGCTTGTCACGTCCAGCCGCTTCAGCGCCCGCTTCAGGTACTGGATGATCTCGTTCGCCAGCCAGTCGTCCCGGCTGGCCAGCAGCAGCCGGTCGTAGGACAGCACCCGCCCGGGGTCACCCTCGGTGCGCAGGATCCAGGTGCCCAGCTCTGGCTCGTTCGTGCGCAGGTCGAGTATCAGGTCGTCGAGTTCGCGGGTCACCGCCAGCGGCCAGAATGCCGCGCCCTGGTCCTGGATGCTGGCCCTGTCGTCCGGCGCCGGCTCGTCGGGGCCAGCGACCACAAGCTCTGCCGTTCCCTTCTCGTGGTGCAAGCGAGCGGACACGTACCGGTAGCCGACGCTCGTGTCGGTGCGGGTCTTGGCCAGCGGTACGAGCGCGACCCCGGCCGCGCCGCCGGGCCGGTGCGAACGGGCAGCGAACTCGGCGGCTCTCGCCGCCACGGTCTGCGCCCACGCGGTGCGCGGCACTGCCTCGTCCACTAGCCGCCAGGCCACCGCCTTCGCGCCGCCGATGCCCTCCGGCCTGGTGCAGAAGCAGTCGGCCAGGTCACGCCGGACCTGCCGCTTGTCGGTCAGCCTGGTGAGACCGCCGGTGCCCGGCAGCACGCCAAGCAGCGGGACTTCCGGCAGGCTGACGGCGGCCGACCTGTCATCGACGAGCATGATGTGTGAGCACGCCAGCGCCAGCTCATAGCCGCCGCCCGATGCCGTGCCGTTGACAGCCGCGATGTAGGCCTGGCCAGAGCACGAACTCGCGTCCTCGATGGCGTTGCGGGTCTCGTTGGTGAACTTGCAGAAGTTGACCTTCCACGCGTGCTGCGCCGCCGCGAGCATCCGGATGTTCGCGCCGGCGCAGAACACCTTGTCCTTGGCGCTCGTGATCACCACGGCACGGACCTCGGGGTGCTCGAACCGCAGCCGCTGCACCGCGTCGTATAGCTCGATGTCCACGCCGAGGTCGTAGGAGTTCAGCTTCAGCTCGTAACCGTCGCGCAGCCCGCCGTCCTCGGCGACGTCCATCGTCAGGGTCGCGACCGCCCCGTCGCAGCGCAGCCGCCAGTGCCGGTAGCCGGCCGGGTCCGCCTGGAAGCTGACCCGCGCCGGGGCGGACACCTGCGCGTCCGGTGCCGCGTCCGTGTTCGCCGCCACGAGCGTCCTCCCGCCGGCCGGATGCTCTACAGAAACTGAACCTTCTGGCAAAATCTAGTAGCAGATTGTACGCCGCCAGGGATGGCGGGGGTCAAGGCCGGCCGCCGCAGCGCGACATCCGCCGCAGCGGGCGAAGGAAGGAGAATTGGCGTGCCAGCCACCACGTCAGCCCAGGCCGGGCCCAGCCTGTCGCGCCGGCACGCGGCGGGTGCGGCCAGCGCGCGCGGCCTGTTGTTCACCGTCCTCGGCGAGTTCGTGCTGCCCGGCGGGGGCGCGGCCTGGACCTCAGCGTTTATCGGCACGTTCGGCCGGCTGGGCGTCGAGGAGAAGGCGATCAGGCAGGCACTGGCCCGCACGGCGGCCGACGGCTGGATAACGGCAGAACGGCACGGCCGGCGGACCCGATGGCGGCTCACGCCGGCCGGTGACCGGCTGCTGACCGAAGGAACCGAGCGCATCTACGCGTTCGCCAGCCCTCAGCGCGGCTGGGACGGGCGGTGGCTGCTCGTGCTGGCCCGGGTAACCGACAACGACAGGACCGCGCGGCACCTGCTGCGCACCAGGCTGAGCTGGGCGGGCCTCGGCAGCCCGGCACCCGGCGTGTGGATCACCACGCATACCGAGCGCAGCGGTGAGGTCGAGGGCGTGCTACGCCGGGCCGGCCTGACGGACGCGCAGGTCTTCACGGCCGAGCACCTTGGTGGCGGCGAACTGCCGGCCCTCGTCGCGCAGGCCTGGGACCTGCCGGCGATCGAGCGGCGGTACGAGGCGTTCGCTGCCGAGTTCGCGTCCGCCGCCGCCGCGGACCCGCTCACCAGGACGATCGAGCTCGTGCACGCGTGGCGCCGGTTCCCAGCGCTCGACCCGGGCCTCCCGGCACACCTGCTGCCGGCACGGTGGAGCGGCGCTAATGCGGCCGAACTGTTCGCGGCCAGGCACGCCGCCTGGTCACCGGACGCGGTGACGGAATGGACGCGGCTCGACTCACGTTAGCCGCGTGGCCGGAACTGACGTGGTCAGTGATCGTCCCAGTGGCCGTTGTGGGCGGCGTGCCGATGACCGTCGTGCACGTAGTCGGTGTGGTCGCCGTGCGGCACGGCCACGTGCCCGCAGTCGGGCCCGTGCTGATGGACATGATCTTCGTGCGCCGCGTGCACGCTGCCGAGTTCACATTCGTCCACATGGTCGCCGTGGACCCGGTGAATGTGGCCGTCGTGCGCGTAGTCGGTGTGGTCGCCGTGTGGCATCGCGACGTGCCCGCAGCCCTGGCCGTGGGCGTGCCGGTGGTCGCTGTGCGTGGCATGCTGAACAGGAGTGGACATGCGGTGCAATCCTCCCCGTATACGGGCGTGTCGCCGCCCCTCGCACCCCGTTACCTTCCCGGCCAGAGCGCCCCCGGAACGGCCCGGTGCCGACTCGTTCCCGCGCGGTGCCAGGTATCCGCCCGTACGATCAGACCAGGCGCCGTAGACCGGCGCCGCGTCCTGCCGAGTGTCCGGAGCCAGCCGCCGATGGCCGTTGCCGCAGCAGAACCGCCAGCGCCCGGCGGCGACGTGCTAGACAACCTGCTCGCAGGCATCCGCGCACACCGCGCGGAGTTCG
>JASHTT010000074.1 GCA_030040415.1 Streptosporangiaceae bacterium
CTGGTCTGGTCCGTCTGCGTGCCCCAGACGATGCCCTGGTGCAGGTCGGTGATGCGCAGCCCGTCGTTCTTGGCGTAGAACGAGAACAGCAGCTGATCCAGGGTCTTGGTCATGTGGTAGACCGACCCGGGGTTCGCCGGGTGCAGGATCTCGCGCTCCAGCTCACCGTCCGGCGTCGGCACCTTCACAGTCAGGTAACCCTCGGGGATCGGCGCGCGGCCGGACCAGCCGTAGCCGTACACGCCCATCGTGCCGAGGTGCGCCAGCGCGGCATCAATGCCCGTCGTGACCAGCGCCGTCAGCAGGTTGTGCGTGGCCCTGACGTTGTTATCCACCGTGTAGCGCTTGGTCTTCTCGTTCCGCATCGAGTACGGCGCGGCACGCTGCTCGGCGAAATGCACGATGGCGTCGGGGCGGATCTCCAGCAGGAGGTCCACCAGCCGGTCGTACTCGGTCGCCAGGTCGATGTCCACGTAGCCGATCTCGCGACCGGATACCTCTTTCCAGGCCCGCAGCCGCTCGCTGATCGGCCGGATGGGCGTCAGCGACTCGACCTCGAGTTCGACGTCGATCTTCCGTCGGCTGAGGTTGTCCGCGATGGTGATGTCGTGACCACGATCCGACAGGTACAGCGAGGTAGGCCACCCGCAGAAGCCGTCGCCGCCGAGGACAAGAACGCGCATAGGTGCTCCATTTGCTCTACTGCTCGTAGGAACGCTCCCGGGTCCGGCCAGGACTACCGGGAGAGTGGCCCGGTGCCCGGGCTCTCTCTGGATGGCGTCCGTCGCAGTGTACCGGGCGATTTCCATCGTGATGGAAGGTTCGTGCCTTTGCCGCGGGCTGGCCGATGCCGGGGCCCGTGCAGTGCCGTACCTACCAGGATGACGCGCATGGCGCATGCAGGCCACACCGCCCAGCGATTTTCCCGCAAGTTGTCAGCACGCGGCGGGTAGGTGACCGCGTTGTGGCGCACAACACAACAGAGGAAGGATGGTGACATGGCTGACAGGCTCCAGAGCGCGACGAGCCCGTACCTGCTCCAGCACGCCGGCAACCCCGTCGACTGGTGGCCGTGGTCCGACGAGGCCTTCGCGGTCGCGGCCGCCCGGCAGGTGCCGGTACTGCTGTCGGTTGGCTATTCGGCCTGTCACTGGTGCCACGTCATGGCGCACGAATCCTTCGAGGACGAGCAGACGGCCGCGATCATGAACGAGAACCTGGTGTCCATCAAGGTCGACAGGGAGGAACGGCCCGACGTCGACGCCGTCTACATGATGGCGACGCAGGCGATGACGGGACAGGGCGGCTGGCCGATGACGGTGTTCATGACCCCGGACCGCGACCCCTTCTTCTGCGGTACCTATTTCCCTCGACCGCAGTTCCAGCAGCTCGTGCGCAACGTGGCCAGGGCGTGGCAGAGCGACCGGGCCGAGCTGACCGAGCGTGCCCGGCAGATCACGGCCGCCCTGGCCGAGCGTGCCGTTGTCCCGGCCGGCGCCGACAGCGACGTTCTTAGTCCCGCCGCCGGCATCGGCGCCGTCGAGCCGGCCGGGTCCGGTGCCGGGCGGCAGTCCGAGTCGCTGGGCCGGCTCGGTGCTGCGACGCAGGCCGCGGTTGCCCGGCTGGCCGCCGACTTCGACGAGCGCCGAGGCGGATTCGGCAGCGCGCCCAAGTTCCCGCCGTCGATGGTGCTCGAGTTCCTGCTCCGCCACTCCGAGCGCGCGCGCGGCTCGGCGACCGCGCAGGATGCCATGGCCATGGCCAGCGGGACAGCCGAGGAGATGGCACGCGGCGGCATATATGACCAGTTGGCCGGCGGCTTCGCCCGGTACAGCACGGATGCTGACTGGGTAGTGCCGCACTTCGAGAAGATGCTGTACGACAACGCGCTGCTCGCCCGCGTCTACGCCCACCTGTGGCGGCGGACCGGCAGCGCGCTGGCCAGGCGGGTCGCCGAGGAGACCTGCGACTGGCTGATCGCCGAGATGCGCACCAGGGAAGGCGGGTTCGCTGCGGCCCTGGATGCCGACAGCGATGGGCGAGAGGGCGCTTTCTACGTCTGGACGCCCGCGGAACTGTCAGCCGTGCTCGGTCCCGCCGACGGCGAGTACGCCGGGCAGGTGTTCGGCGTGACCGCGGCCGGGACCTTCGAGCACGGATCATCGGTGCTCCAATTGCGGGCCGACCCGGCCGACCCTGACCGGTTCGCGGGCGTCCGCGCGGCCCTGCTGGCGGCTCGTGAGCGCCGGACGCGGCCGGGGCGGGACGACAAGGTCGTCGCCGCATGGAATGGCCTGGCCGTCGCGGCGCTGGCGGAGGCCGGCCTGCTCTTCGATCGTGGTGACTTCGTTGCTGCGGCGCTGGAGGCGGCCGGCCTGCTGGAAGCCACTCACCTGGCCGACGGCCGGCTGGTCCGCACATCCCGGGACGGCCGGGCGTCGGACAGCCCGGGCGTGCTCGACGACTACGGCTGCGTGGCCGAAGGTTTCATCGCGCTGGCCGGGGTGACCGGGGAAGCGCGCTGGCTCGCGCTGGCCGGGGCGCTTGTCGACGTCGCGACGAGCAGGTTCGGTACGGGAACGGGCGGCTTCTACGACACCGCCGATGACAGCGAGAAGCTTATTTACCGGCCGTCGGACGTGGCCGACGGGCCGAGCCCGTCCGGTACGTTCGCGGTCGCGGGGGCGCTGCTGAGCTACGCGGCGCTGACGGGGTCGGCGGCTCACCGGGAGGCGGCGGTTGCGGCGCTGGCCGACGTGCACGCGCTGGCCGCCCGGTTCCCGCGCGCGGCCGGCTGGGGGCTGGCAGTGGCCGAAGCGGCGCTGTCCGGGCCCGTCGAGATCGCCGTCATCGGGCCACCGTCGTCGGGGCGCGACGAGCTGCTCAAGACGGCTCTGCTGGCCGCGCCGCCCGGCGCGGTCATTGCCTGCGGCGACGGCGCCGACGGGCAGGTGCCGCTGCTGGCGGGCCGGACGGCGGTGGGCGGACTCGCGGCCGCCTACGTGTGCCGGGACTTCGCCTGCCGGGCCCCGGTCACCGGGCCTGACGAACTGCGCGCGGCACTCAGCTGACTGCTGAGCCTCGCGGCGCTCAGCTGACTCCTAAAGCTCGCGCCCTGGCGGTCCGTCACATGCGCGGGCACCTGGGGGTCGTCCCCCGGGCCAGCACTGCATGGCGGAAATTTTGCCGAGCATTCACCCCGCATGTCAGTGCGAGCGAATTACCTATACCATCATGGGGAACTTCCGTTATAGATGCATGCGCGCCGCCGCGGACCCGCGAGCTCTGCGTCCGGAGCGTTCTGGCCGCCGCCGATGGCGGCCACCGAGGGGAGTGCCGTGCGCGACGTACCGCGTCGGTTGCGGACTGGCCTGTGGGTCGCCGTTGCCGTCGGCGTCGCGGTGAGCTTGTCGCCGCGGATTGACTTGCACGACTTCGCGGGTGGCCGGCCAGTCATTCCCTCGGCGGCGTCCCGGGTCGGCGAGCAGGCCACTGCCCGTGACGCGGGAAGCAAGCTGAGCGCCGTCGCGCTGGCCAGCCTGGCCCGCGAGCGCGATGGCGAGTCTGAGTCCACCGAGGCGGAGCGCTCCGGCCTGTTCCTGCCGCCAAGCGATGGCCCGGCCGGCGTCAGCGTCCCAGTCGCCCACATCGCGAGCCTGACGCGAGCCAGTGTGGTCGCGCCGCTGCGCCGGCTGATCCCGGCTGACCTGCTGGTCGTGGCGCCGAAGGCGCTGCCGCCCGGCGCGCTGTCGGCGGTGCGGCGGCTTCGCGGAGTGACCGACGCGCAGTTGCTCGACGCGGCGACGCTGAAGGTCGATGGCGGGTACGTGCCGGTCCTCGGAGTCGACCCGTCGGCGTTCCGCGCTTACGCGGCCGCGCCGACGGCGCGCTCGACGGCGCTATGGGCCAGCGTCGCTGACGGTGCGATAGCCGTTTCTTACCTGATGGGCAAGCAGGAGAAACTGCCGCTCGGCGGCACTGTCGTGGTGTCAGGTGCGCGCACCGAGCGGCTGCGGGTTGGTGGCTTCGGCACCGTCGGCATCAGCGGCGTCGACGCGGTCGTCTCGCGAGCGGTTGCCAGTTCACTGGGCATGCCTGCCGGGAACGCAATAGTGATCAGCGCGCCGCACGCCAGGTTCAACGTCCTGATCAAGCAAGTCCGGAGTGCGCTGCCGCGCGACGCCTCGGTCGCACCACTGGTGGCGCAGGCCGACGAGCTAGGCCCGGCGGTCAGCACTGGCGCCGCCGGCGCGGTCGCGATCACGGCCTCCGATGGTCCCGGGCTGACGGTGGCGCAGACGCGCGCTTTCCTGGCGGCGGCCGAGAGCCGCCTCGGCGACGCGTACGTCTGGGGTGGCGACGGCCCGAAGGTTTTCGATTGCTCCGGCCTCGTTCAGTGGTCCATGCGCCAGGCCGGGATCATCATGCCGCGGGTCGCCGTCGACCAGGCGATGACCGGGCCGCAGGTGCCCGTGAGCCAGATCGAGCCTGGCGACCTGCTCTTCTACCACACCGACCCGACGGCGCCGACTTACATATCGCACGTGGCTATCTACATTGGCGACGGGCTGATGGAGCAGGCGCCTGAACCGGGGATGGACGTGCAGATTGTCCCGGCGATTCTCGGTGGTCCCGGATTTGCCGGCGCCGTGGCCGTGTACCCCAGGGTCGCGGCGGCCGTGGCTGCCGAGTTCGGCGACTGACCGCCCGGCGAGCGGGACCGAATCACTCGAAATCGGGCATTTAGCGACTCAGCGAGATCATCTTTCCTCGTGGGGGTGGAGTTCTTACGGCTATCACCGTAAGAACTCCACCCCCACGAATGCTGTCGCCCGTGCCTGCACCCCGGCGCGCGCTCTTGCGCGACATTCGAGGAGGTGTAATCATCATTACATGTCTTCTAACACGCCGGCTGGAAGCTCAGCCGAGGAGGTACTGCGCGCCTGGCTGGCAGGACGCCTGCCGGCTGACTGGTTCACCGGAGCTCCGGAGGTCAAGGTCGACCGCGAGGAGATCACCGTCGTGGGCACGCTGCCGGACGCCGAAATCGCGTCGGGCAGTTCCGAGGCCGAGGCCGCTGCCGCCGCCGACGGGCGGAGCCGGCGGTTCCGGGAGGAGACCCGCGAGCAGCGAATCAAGATCGCGCGCGAGGCCGAGCACGAGTTCGGCCGGAAGGTGTCGTGGGGCGTCGAAAGCGGCGGCCACCGAGTGATGTTCACCACCTTCTC
>JASHTT010000075.1 GCA_030040415.1 Streptosporangiaceae bacterium
TCCTACCTGGCCGCGCCCGCATTCGCCGCGGCGGTGTTCGACCACCAGGTGCTGCGCACGATCGCCGTCGGGCGTCACGTGCTGCTGCTCGCCGAGGTGGCGGCCGACGGAGAGGCAGCACTGGCCGGACTGCCGGTTGCCGCGGTGCACCGGCCGGGACAGCTGCGCGTCATCGGCCTGCGCGGTCCCGCGGACGCCGCCGCGGACTGGTCCCCGGCGCCCGCTCGCATCATCGGCGCAGCCGACCGGGTGATAGTGCTCGCGACCCGGGCCGGCTTGTCGGGCCTGCTGCGGGGAACGACGCGCGGAGATAGCACGGAACCTGAATGGCCGGAACCGCAGGCTAGTCCCGGCAAATAGCTCTGAAGGCCGAAAATGGGTCTCCCGAAATCAGCCCGCCAGCGTTACGCTTCAGGGCAGATCTTCCGCGTGGTTCTGGTGAGCCATGTGTGAAGACACAGGAAGGTCGCTGACTGGCCATGCTCGTACCGGCTTTCGCGGTTTACGGGACTCGCACTGACGGGTTTGCTCACCCGACAGCTAGCTGCCCATGGCCTGTTCCCCGTCTGCGTCCTTCCCTTCATCCATCACGCCTGCCTTGTCCCAGCAGCGTGCTAGTGGCTAGGCAGGCTAGCCCCCCAGGAGGAATCAGTTGAGCACCACAGAAGAGGCTCCCGCAGCCGTCGCCCAGGCGAGTATCGCCGACCCGGCGCCGCTTGGCCTCGCAGCATTCGCGCTTACGACGTTCTTGCTGTCCGCGGTTAACGCCGGATGGGCAAAAAACACGTCGGGCCTTGACTGGCTTGGTTACGCCCTGGCCTATGGCGGCCTGTGCCAGCTCCTCGCCGGGATGTGGGAGTTCAGGAACAGGAACGTCTTCGGCGCGACCGCCTTCTCCACTTACGGCGGATTCTGGATTGGCTTCGGGCTGTTCACGCTGCTCGTGCACACGGCCAACAAGGATGCGGGCTGGATCCTGCTGGCGTTCGCGATCTTCAACACCTACATGCTGCTGTTCAGCACCCAGGTGAACACGGCAGTCTTCCTGGTCTTCCTGACCCTGGAGCTGACCGAGATCTTCCTGTTCATCGGGATCCTGGCCGGTAACGCCAACGTCGTGAAGATCGGCGGCTACATCGGCATCATCACGGCGTTCGTGGCCTGGTACACCTCGTCCGCCGGCGTGATCAACGGGATGAAGGGCAAGCCAGTCTTCCCGGTTGGCAAGCCGCTGTTCGACCTGGGCTCGTAGCAGCCAGCTGATCCGTGCGTGAGCCCGGGGACGTCGGTCTCCGGGCTCACGCGCGTCAGCGCCCCGGTACGGTGGTCGCGTGGACCTGCAGGAGCGCCGTCAGCTAGACCTGGCCGAGCGGATGCATAAGGTGCGGTCCAAGGCCAGGCCGTGGCGGGCCATCATCTCCCTGGTGATCGCCCTGGCAGCGGCGGGCGTCGCCGTTCGCTGGGGCGCCAAGCTGCACTATGACCAGTATCCGCCGCCGGGCGTGCACATCTCGGATTCCACCAAAGCCACCGACAAGCTCATCACCTACCTCGGCGCCGGGGCATTCTGCGTCTTCGGCATCGCCGCAGCGCTTGGCCTGTCAGGCAAGGCCGGATCCGCGCTGCAGGCGCTTGTCGGCCAGGCTCATGCGGGCGTCGTCAGGTACGCCGTGCTGCTGATCAGCCTTTTCATCGTGCTGGTCGGCACGCTGCAGCTGTTCCGGGTACCCATCGGCCAGCTACTGCTGGGCGGGACCCTCGTCGGCGTGCTGGTCGGCATCGCAGCCCAGCAGGCACTGGGCAACCTCTTCGCCGGCCTCGTGCTGATGTTCGCGCGGCCCTTTCGCGTGGGCGACCAGGTGCGCTTCAGATCGGGCGCACTCGGCGGAATGATCGAGGGCACGATCGTCGACATCAGCATCACGTACGTGCGGCTCGAGACTGCCGACGGCCCGACGATGGTACCGAACTCGCAGGCTCTGGCAGCCGCCAGCGTCCTGGTCAAATCGCTTGGCCCGGCGGATTCGTGACCGGCGCGTGCAACGCGATTAGTGATTTGCGTCGTACTTGGCTATGACGTCCGCCGGAATTCGCCCGCGATCGCTGACATCCATGCCGCTCTGCTTTGCCCAGGCCCTGATTTCGGCACTGTGCTGCCGGTGCGCGGTAGTACGCCGCTTCGGTCTGCCTACCCGGTTAGTCACCTTGCGCGCTCGCTCGGCGAACCTGCCGATTACCTCATCGAACTTTTGACTGTGCTTCTCGCATAGATCGATCTCGTAATCTCGGCCGTCCAGGCTGAACGCCCGCGTCAAGTGCTCGCCCTCGGGAATCTCCCTCGAGTCGTAGTCACATGCGAACGTAACTGAGATCTTCTGCGCCACTTGAGTTCCCCCTTCCCCCGCGCCAAATGTATTCCCTGCCGCATCTGCCCGTAACGGCCGGGCAAGCACCTTCTGCCGCGGCACATTTCGCCAGCGGTAATCCCGGGCACCGCCACCGGAGCTAAGCTGACGATCGAGCCGACCTGCCGACACGGCTGATGACCTGCGGATTGGCCGCTAGGGCCGTTAACCAGAATACCGCCCTGCCAGAGCCGCCTTAACGGTCGCGGTGGGCTCGGTAATCGCGGTGCCGTCCGCGGCTCCCGCCCTCAGGCAGATCGCGTTCGTCCGCATCCGGCCAGCCGGGCAACGCGCCTTGCTCATCCCCCGTCGGGCCGGCCAAATATGCGTCCCGAGGGTCCTGCTGAGCTGCCGGGAAGCGCGGGTCGTCGGAATAGCCGGCGGAACTCCACCGCGGTTCTGGATACTGCGGCGCTTCGGCCGGGACGGACGGGCCGTCATCGCGAAAGGCGCTTCGGCCGTAGCCGCCAGCAAACTCTCGCTCGTCCCCGGGATTGTCAATGGGGTACGCATCGGCCGGGGACCGAACATACGGCGGGACAAAGCGCTCCTGGCCGTAGTCCGGCGCGCCCGCGTTGTCAATGAACTGATCGGGGGCCGGCCGCTCGTACTGATAATCACTGCCGTAATCGTCCGGCTGCGAGTACCCGCCGCTGCGGTAATCCTGCCGCCTGGCGTGTCCAGCGCGGCTGATGGCCGCTGTCTCGCCATACGGGTCGCCGTCGGCGTACTGGGCAGCGTCGCCATACCGGCCACGCTCGTCGTACGGCTCGCCTTCGGCATACGGCTCGGCGTCGCCGAACTCGTCGCGCCCGGCGTATTTGTCATGCTCGCCGTAAGGGTCCTGGCCGACCGGAGCTGGCCGGCCACGCCGACCCTGCGGTCCGCGCTGCAGCGTTTCGACCATTCTGGGCAGATCGTCGATCGGCAGCCGGAAGGTGCCAGTGCACACGCCGCCCTGCCAGATGCTGAACACCGCCATGCCGGTGTCGGCGTACCAGCTCAGCCGCATGCTCCGCGAATTGCCCCTGACGTCGAAAAACACCTCGCCGAGACGAGGCAGTGGTGCTGCATCGGACGCGGACATGAAGCTATGGTAGGCCCAGAACTCGGGGATCTGTCCAGCTTGTGGTCACTTAGTGTGACCGGGGCCACTAGGCATTAGCAGATATTGCCGTCCGGGCTGCGCGGAGCCGACTGCGGGTGGCATGATTATTCGGCGGTCCGCACGCTCGGGCTGG
>JASHTT010000076.1 GCA_030040415.1 Streptosporangiaceae bacterium
TCGCTTCGCTCGCTGTGCTGGCCTCGGGGGGCAACGCCCCCCCAGACCCCCCGATGCCGTCTGCTCGGGCCGGCGAGCCGGCCGTCGCAGCCGGGACATTGTCGCCGGCTGTCGTTGGTGACCTTTCTAAGCCCGGCGCGGTCATCCTGGCCGGCGAGCGGCTGGCCGAGGTGCCCGGTGCGCTCACCGCTGCGGCCCGGCTGGCCAGCGTTACCGGCGCGAAGCTCGGCTGGATCCCGCGCCGGGCCGGCGAGCGAGGCGCCGTTGAGGCCGGCGCGCTGCCGAACCTGCTGCCAGGCGGCCGCCGGGTTGGCAGCGCCGGAGCCAGCGAGGTGGCCGCCGCCTGGGGCGTGGCAGCACTGCCCGGCACACCAGGGTTGTCCACCAGCGAGATCCTGTCCGCGACCGCTACCGGTGACCTGGGTGCGCTGCTGATCGGCGCCGTCGACCCCTACGACCTGCCCGACCCGGCCGCGGCCTTGCACGCAATCGAGCAGGCCGGCTTCGTGGTGAGCCTCGAGCTGCGGGTCAGCGCCGTCACCGACAGAGCTGACGTTGTCTTCCCGGTCGCGGCGGTCGCCGAGAAGCCGGGCACGTTCGTGAACTGGGAAGGCCGGCCCGGCTCGTTCCCCGCTGCGTTGCCGGTGCCGACTGTGCGCACGGACCTGCACGTGCTCGCCGCGATCGCGGACGAGATGGACGTGCACTTGGGCCTGCCAGACGTGTCAGCTGCCCGGGCAGAGCTTGCGCGGCTAACTCAGCCAAAGACGCTGCCGACTGCGACGGCCGCCGCGCCGGCCGTCGCAGCCTCGTCGTTGTCGTCGGCTGGCGGCCTCCAAGACCCAGGTCCTGGCCACTCGTTCCTCGCAACCTGGCATAATCTGCTCGACGCGGGCCGGCTGCAGGACGGCGAACCGAACCTGGCCGCCACGGCGCGGCCCACGGTGGCGCGCATGTCCGCGGCGACGGCGGCGGAGCACGGCACCGCGGACGGCGGCAAGATAACCGTCGCGACCAGCCGTGGCGAGATCACGGTCCCGGTCCGGATAGCCGAGATGCCCGATCGGGTGGTCTGGCTGCCGACGAACTCGCCGGGCAGCCAGGTCAGGCGCGCGCTGGGCGCCGGTCACGGCAGCCTGGTCACGGTGAGGAGCGCGGAATGAGTGCGGCCAGCGCGGGCCTTAGGGGGGTCGTCCCCCCCGTGCACACCTTGGCCAGTGCGCCGGCCAGCAACATCCCCACGCTTGCCAGCTTCGGGCACGACCCCTGGTGGATCACCTGCCTCAAGGTGCTGATCATCTTCGCGTTCCTGATGCTCTCCACCTTGTTCATGATCTGGGCAGAGCGGCGGGTCATCGGCCGGATGCAGCAGCGGCCCGGGCCCAACCGGGCTGGCAAGTTCGGCCTGCTGCAGTCCCTCATGGACGGCATCAAACTGCCGCTCAAGGAAGACATCGTGCCGCGCGGCGTGGACAAGCTGCTGTTCGTGATCGCGCCGGCCATCGCGACCATCCCGGCGTTCGTGAGCTTCGCGGTGATCCCGTGGGGCCCGATCGTGTCGGTCTTCGGCCACCGGACACCGCTGCAACTGTCCGACCTGCCGGTGGCGGTGCTGCTGATCCTGGCGATGAGCTCGATGGGCGTGTACGGGATCGTGCTGGCCGGCTGGTCTTCCAACGCCCCGTACTCACTGCTCGGCGCGCTGCGCAGTTCCGCCCAAGTGATCAGCTACGAGATCGCCATGGGCCTGTCGTTCGTGCCCGTGTTCCTCTACGCGGGTTCGCTGTCCACGTCGCAGATCGTTGCCGCGCAGGTGCACGGCGCCCCGTTCCGCTGGTTCGGCGTGGTGCTGCACTGGCCGTCTTGGTTCGCCGTGCTGCTGCTCCCGTCGTTCGTGATCTACATCATCACCATGGTCGGTGAGACCAACCGGCTGCCGTTCGACCTGCCCGAGGGCGAGGGCGAGATCGTCGCCGGGCACATGACCGAGTACTCCTCGCTCAAGTTCGCGCTCTTCTACCTGGCCGAGTACGTCAACATGATCACCGTCTCCGCGCTGGCCACGACCTTGTTCCTCGGCGGCTGGCGGGCGCCGTGGCCGCTATCGGTCTGGGCGACGTTCGACAACGGCTGGTGGCCGGTGCTGTGGTTCCTGCTCAAGCTGGCCGGCTTCATGTTCTTCTTCATCTGGCTGCGCGGCTCGCTGCCCAGGATCCGGTATGACCAGCTGATGCGCCTCGGCTGGAAGGTGCTGATCCCGTTCTCGCTGGGCTGGACGCTAGTCGTGGCGACAGCGCGGGTGTACCGACGGCAGGGCGGCAGCCCAGGGGTCTACCTGGTTGCCGGGCTGATCGTGCTGGTCATCGTGCTGCTGCTGTGGTTCTGGGAGTCCGCTAACGAGAAGGCGGCCCGGCTGGCGAAGCTCGCAGCGCAAGACGAGGAAGCAGGCGGTCCAGCCGCTGCCGGGCCGGCCGGCGAGCTGGTCCAGCCCAAGGTCCCCGCGTTCCCCACCCCTCCGCTTGACCTGCCGCACTACCACGGCATAGGGCTGGCAAGCCCCAGCGGTGCGACGATGGCCGGCGCGGGGCGGAACGATAGCAACGCCTCGGAGGTCACCGGTGCCTGAGTTCCTGAACTCCGTCAAGGGGTTCGGCGTCACCTTCCGGCAGATGTTCAAGAAGGTGGACACCGTCCAGTACCCGGAGGAGAAGAACCCGACGGCTCCCCGGTACCACGGCCGCCACCAGCTCAACAGGTGGCCGGATGGGCTGGAGAAGTGCATTGGCTGCGAGCTGTGTGCCTGGGCCTGCCCTGCGGACGCGATCTACGTCGAGGGCGCGGACAACACGGCAGACGAGCGCTACTCACCGGGCGAGCGGTACGGCCGGGTTTACCAGATCAACTACCTGCGCTGCATCCTCTGCGGGCTGTGCGTCGAGGCGTGCCCAACCAGGGCGCTGACCATGACCAACGACTACGAGCTCGCCGACGACAGCAGGGAGAGCCTGATCTGGACCAAGGAACAGCTCGTGGTGCCGCTGCTACCCGGCATGGAGCAGCCGCCGCACCCGATGCGGCTCGGCGAGACCGAAGAGGACTACTACGCGCTGGGCGCGAAGCTCGCGGACTCGCGCCCCGACGACGGCGGGCGGAACCCGGTGCAGGAAGGGCCGGTGCAGGACTGGCCGGTGCAGGGGGGTAGCTCGTGATCCACCCCATGGTCTTGGCGGGCCCGGCGGCGGAGACCGGGCGGCTGGTCATCTACTGGGTGCTGGCCATCGCGTCGGTGGCCGCGGCGCTCGGCATGGTGCTGGCGAGGCGGGCAGTGCACTGCGCGATCCTGCTTGCCGTCGTGATGCTCTCGCTGGCGGTGTTCTACGCGATGGAAGGCGCGCCGTTCCTGGCCTTCGTGCAGATCATCGTGTACACCGGCGCGGTCCTCATGCTGTTCCTGTTTGTCCTCATGCTGATCGGCATCAGCTCGACGGACTCGGT
>JASHTT010000077.1 GCA_030040415.1 Streptosporangiaceae bacterium
TCACGACAGCGGGCGCTGTCGGCCTGGCCGCGTTGGTGCGGTCTGCCAGCTATGGCGCCTGGCTGGTGACACTCGGGTTCGAGGCTTGCTACGTGGTCATCGGGCTAGTGACGTTCGGTTACGCGAGCTACCTGGGCGGCACCCTGCTGGCGATCATCACGGTCGGCACGCTGCTGCGGCCAGCCGTGGCGCGGGTGTTCTCAGCGGAGCGAGGCGAACCGCGCAGGCGGGCAGCAGGGCAGGGGGCGGGCGATGCGAACATCACGCCCTCGGTACCATTTTGACCCAAGGCATCCCACCCGAGGGGGCAGCGAAACCGCGTGAGCGTGCTTGACGACATCCTGGACGGAGTGCGTGCTGACCTCGATGCCCGGCAGCAGCAGGTTCCGCTGGCGCGGCTCAAGGAACAAGCCGCCCGGGCCGAGTCGCCGCGCGACGTCAAGGCCGCGCTGAGCGGCCCTGAGGTCTCGGTCATCGCGGAGGTCAAGCGAGCCAGCCCGTCCAAGGGAGCGCTAGCGGCGATCGCCGACCCGGCCGCGCTCGCCGTCGACTACGAGGCGGGCGGTGCGGCGGTAATCAGCGTGCTGACCGAGCAGCGCCGATTCGGCGGCACGCTGGATGACCTGTCCGCGGTCCGGGACGCCGTTGCGGTACCAGTGCTGCGCAAGGATTTCGTCCTCACCTCCTACCAGCTGTGGGAAGCGAGGGCGCACGGTGCCGACCTGGTGCTGCTGATCGTCGCGGCGCTGGAGCAGAACGCCCTCGTGTCGCTGGTAGAGCGAGCTACCTCGATCGGCCTCGTGCCGCTCGTCGAGGTGCATACCAAGGCCGAACTGGACAGGGCGGTCGACGCGGGGGCGATGGTGATCGGCGTCAACGCGCGGAACCTCGCCACTCTCGAGGTGGACCGCCGCGTGTTCGCCAGGCTGGCGCCCAGCATTCCAGACGGCGTTATCAAGATCGCCGAGTCGGGCGTGCGCGGCCCGCACGACCTGCTGGCCTACGCGGCGGCGGGTGCCGACGCCGTGCTGGTCGGCGAGAGCCTAGTCACCGGCAAGGACCCGCGCTCCGCGGTCGCCGACCTGGTCACCGCCGGGTCGCACCCGGCGCTGCGATCCGGTCGCGGGACCCAGTCATGACCAGGACAAAGGCATGACCGGGACGCAGCCAGGGACAAGGGCAGTGCCGTGACCGCCGCGCAAGCAACTCGCTCGGTCCTGCCGGATGAGTCGGGCCACTTCGGCGAGTTTGGCGGGCGGATGGCGCCCGAAGCGCTGATGTCGGCGCTAGCGGAGCTGACCGAGGCTTACCTGTCGGCCAAGGCCGACCCCGGCTTCCAGGCAGAGCTAGGCAGGCTGCTGCGTGACTACGCGGGCCGTCCGTCGCTGCTCACCGAGGTGCCGCGATTCGCCGCAGTGGCGGGCGGCTGCCGGGTGTTCCTCAAGCGCGAGGACATGATGCACACCGGCTCACACAAGATCAACAATGTGCTGGGCCAGGCGCTGCTCACCAAGCGGATGGGCAAGACCCGGATCATCGCCGAGACCGGGGCCGGCCAGCACGGAGTCGCCACTGCGACGGCCGCGGCGCTGATGGGCCTTGACTGCGTCGTGTACATGGGCGAGGAGGACACCAGGCGGCAGGCGCTGAACGTGGCCAGGATGCGCATGCTGGGCGCCGAGGTCGTGCCGGTCAGCACCGGCAGCATGACGCTCAAGGATGCGATCAACGAGACGTTCAGGGACTGGGTCGCGAGCGTCGAGACGACGCATTACTGCATCGGGTCGGTGATGGGGCCGCACCCCTTCCCCATGATGGTCAGGGACTTCCAGCGGATCATCGGAGTCGAAGCCCGGGAGCAGGTGCTGGCCGCTGTGGGTCGGCTGCCGGACGCGGTCGTTGCCTGTGTCGGCGGCGGGTCGAACGCCATCGGCATCTTCCATGCGTTCATCGGCGACCACGAGGTGGCTCTCGCCGGGTGCGAGGCCGGCGGCGACGGGCTGGCAACCGGAAGGCACGCGGCCACGGTGGCCGGCGGGTCGCCCGGGTGGATCCACGGCATGCGCACGTTCCTGCTGCAGGACGACGAGGGCCAGACGCTCAGCACTCACTCGATATCGGCGGGCCTGGACTATCCCGGCGTCGGCCCGGAGCACGCGTGGCTGCACCAGACCGGGCGGGCCAGCTACCGCGCGATCACCGACACCGAGGCGATGAACGCGTTCTCGGTGCTGTGCCGGACCGAAGGCATCATCCCGGCGATCGAGTCCGCGCACGCGCTGGCCGGAGCGCTGCAACTCGGGCCTGAGCTGGGCCCCGATGGTGTCCTGCTGGTCAGCTTGTCCGGCCGCGGCGACAAGGACGTGGACATCGCCGCCCGCTGGTTCGGCCATCTCGGCGAGGACGAGCAAGGCCGGTGACCACACTCGCTGCAGCATTCGAGCAGGCCGCGGCGCAGGACCGCGCGGCCCTCGTCGGCTACCTGCCTGCCGGGTTCCCGTCAGTGCCAGGGGCAATCGAGGCCGCCCTCGCGATGGCCGACGCCGGGGCGGACGTCATCGAGCTTGGCTTGCCCTACTCCGACCCGCTGATAGACGGCCCGGTCATCCAAAACGCCGTGCACCGGGCACTGACCGGCGGAGTTCGCGTGGCCGACGTGCTCGCCACGGTCCAGGCCATCGCCGCATCCGGCGTCCCGGTCCTCGTGATGACCTACTGGAACCCGGTCGACCGGTACGGCGTCGGGGCGTTCGCGAGGGACCTGGCGGCGGCCGGCGGCAGCGGCATGATCACACCGGACCTGACTCCAGAGGAAGCTGGCGACTGGCTGGCCGCGGCTGCTACCTACCGGCTAGCCCCGGTGTTCCTGGCGGCGCCGAGTTCTTCCCGCGAGCGCCTGGAGCTGATCACCTCGGTGTGCGGCGGGTTCGTTTACGCGGCCTCACTGATGGGTGTGACAGGCGCCAGGGATGCGGTCGGCAGCCAGGCGGCCGACCTTGTCGGCCGGGTCAGGGAAGTCACCAGCCTGCCGGTGGCCGTTGGCCTCGGCGTCAGCAACGGCCGGCAAGCGGCGCAGGTGGCAAGCTTCGCCGACGGGGTCATCGTGGGGTCGGCTTTCGTCAATCGCCTGCTCGCCGCGCCGGACCTGGCGAGCGGTGTTGCGGGCGTCCGCGAGCTCGCAGCCGAGCTGGCGCGGGGCGTGCGGCAAGCTCGGCCTGCCCCCGCTGCTATCGTCGCTGACCAGCGGCGATAGCAATCATGAGCGGTCTGTTTATACTGTTGTAGCGCGCTGGCCGGGCGGTTGCCGGCGGTGTGCTGCCGGGCCAGGGTTGTCCCGCGACTGGGCCAGTGTCGTCCCGATTCCCCGCTAACGCCGTATTTGTTCGCGGCGAACGAGACGACTGGAGCATAGCTGCATGGCCTCTGCCTGCGAGCCTGGTCCTGGCCTTTACGACCCAAGCCGCGAGCACGACGCTTGTGGCGTCGGGTTCGTCGCCGACCTCACCGGCCAGCCTCGCCACCAGACCGTCGCCAGTGCACTGACGGTGCTGCGCAACCTGGAGCACCGCGGCGCTAAGGGCGCCGACCCAGACTCCGGTGACGGGGCCGGCATCCTGACCCAGATGCCCGACGAGTTCCTGCGCGCGGCCTGCGAATTTGACCTCCCGCCGGCCGGCCGTTACGCGGCCGGGATGGCGTTCCTGCCTGCCGATGCGGAGAAGGGGGATCCGGGTGGCCCCCCCGGGCAACACAGCCGCGCGGCGATGCAGGAGGCGGTCGGGCGGATAGCCGCGGATGAGGGCCTGGCTGTCCTCGGCTGGCGGGACGTGCCGCACGACCCAGATGCGTGCGGGAAGCAGGCGCGCGCGGTCCTTCCGGACATCGTGCAGCTCTTCGTGACCGGGCTGGCTGGCGAGTCCGGGATTGCTCTCGACAGGAAGGCGTACTGCCTGCGAAAGCGGGCCGAGCACGAGGCCGGGCTGTACCTGGCCAGCCTGTCGGCGAACACGATCGTGTACAAGGGCATGCTCACCGCGCCGCAGCTCGAGCCGTTCTTCGCCGACCTGTCCGACGCCCGGTACGCCTCGGCCATCGCGCTGGTCCACTCGCGCTTCTCCACGAACACGTTCCCGTCCTGGCCGCTAGCGCATCCGTACCGGATGATCGCGCACAACGGCGAGATCAACACCATCCGCGGCAACCGGAACTGGATGCGGGCCAGGGAGGCCCAGCTCACCTCCGACGTCTTCGGCACCGACAGGTCGGGGCGCGGCATCGAGCGGCTGCTGCCGATCGACGACGGCACGGTGAGCGACTCGGCCACCTTCGATGCCTGCCTGGAGCTGCTCTACCTCGGGGGCCGTTCGCTGGCTCACTCGGTGCTGATGATGATCCCCGAGCCGTGGGAGAACCACGAGCAGATGGATCGCGGCAGGCGCGCCTTCTACCAGTTCCACTCGACGCTGCTTGAGCCGTGGGACGGACCAGCGCTTATCGCGTTCACCGACGGCACGGTGATAGGCGCGGTGCTCGACCGTAACGGCCTGCGGCCTGGCCGCTACTGGGTGACCAGCGACGGCCTGGTAGTGCTCGCCAGCGAGGTCGGCGTACTGGACATCGACCCGGCCGCGGTGGTGCGCAAGGGGAGGCTGCAGCCTGGCCGGATTTTCCTGGCAGACACGGGGGCCGGCCGAATATTGGAAGACGAGGAGGTCAAGGCCGAGCTAGCTGCCGCGCATCCGTATGAGGACTGGCTGCACGCTGGCCTGCTGCAGCTGGATGACCTGCCGGAGCGGCACCGCGAGCTGCCGGACTCCAGGGCGCTGCTGACCCAGCAGCAGCTATTCGGGTACACCGAGGAGGAGCTACGGGTACTGCTCGCGCCGATGGCGCGCACCGGTGCCGAGCCGCTTGGCTCGATGGGAACCGACACGCCGCTGGCCGTGCTGTCCGACCGGCCGCGGCTCGTCTACGACTACTTCACGCAGCTCTTCGCGCAGGTGACCAACCCGCCGCTAGACGCCATCCGGGAGGAGCTCGTCACCTCGCTGGCCGCGGCCACAGGTCCCGAGCACAACCTGCTCGACCCTGGACCCGCCTCCTGCCGTCAGGTCGTGCTGCCCTTTCCGGTGATCGGCGACGGTGACCTTGCCAAGATCGTGCACATCAACGACGACGGGGATCTGCCTGGGTTCGCGTCTCATGTCGTAGACGGCAGGTACCGGGTGGCGGGCGGTGGCGAGGCGCTGCAGGATCGGCTCGCCGAGATCAAGGCAGAGGTGTCTGCTGCGATCGAGGCCGGCGCACGGATCATCGTGCTGTCAGACCGCGGCGCGCAAGCGGGCGGCGGCCAGCAGGTTGGCGACCCTGGGACTAGCACCGCCGACGCCGACCTGGCACCGATCCCGTCGCTGCTGCTCACCGGCTCCGTGCATCATCACCTGATAGCCGAGCGCAGCAGGACAAGGGCCGGGCTGATTGTGGAATCCGGCGATGCCCGGGAATGCCACCACGTCGCGCTGCTGCTCGGCTACGGAGCCGCCGCGGTCTGCCCCTACCTTGCGGTGGAGTCCGCCGAGGAGCTTGTCCGGCGCGGCTCGATCCGCGATGTCGCCGAGCGGGACGCCGGCGCGAACCTGATCAAGGCGCTGGGCAAGGGCGTGCTGAAGATCATGTCCAAGATGGGCGTGTCCACCGTCGCCTCCTACACCGGCGCTCAGCTGTTCGAGGCGGTCGGGCTCGGACCGGAGGTCGTCGGGTCGTGCTTCGCCGGCACGTCCTCGCCGCTCCGCGGCGTCGGCTTCGGCGAGCTGGCGGCCGAGATTTCCCGCCGCCACGCCCGGGCTTACCCGCCGCGCGGGACTGGCCAGCCGCACCGGCGGCTGGACACCGGCGGGGACTATCAGTGGCGGCGCGAGGGCGAACCGCACCTGTTCAGCCCCGAGGCGGTTTTCAAGCTGCAGCACGCCACCCGCAGCGGCCAGGAACGCGTGTTCCGGGAGTACACCAGGCTCGTCGACGACCAGTCACAACGGCTGATGACGCTGCGCGGTTTGCTGCGCCTGCGCGGCATCGACGATACGGACGGCGGACAGGTCAGATCTCCCGTTCCCCTCGATGAAGTGGAGGGCGCGGAGAGCATAGTGCGCCGGTTCAGCACCGGTGCCATGTCCTACGGGTCTATCTCCGCTGAGGCGCACGAGACGATCGCGATCGCGATGAACAGGCTTGGCGGCCGGTCCAACACAGGGGAAGGCGGCGAGGACGCCCGCCGGTTCGTGCCAGACGCAAATGGCGACCTGCGCCGTTCGGCGATCAAGCAGGTGGCGAGCGGGCGGTTCGGCGTCACCAGCGAGTACCTGGTGAATGCCGATGACCTGCAGATCAAGATGGCGCAGGGCGCGAAGCCAGGGGAGGGCGGCCAGCTGCCCGGCAACAAGGTGTACCCGTGGATCGCCACCACCCGGCACTCCACGCCCGGTGTCGGGCTGATCAGCCCGCCACCGCACCACGACATCTACTCGATCGAGGATCTCGCCCAGCTCATCCACGATCTCAAGAACGCCAACCCGCAGGCGCGGGTGCACGTCAAGCTCGTCGCCGAGGTCGGCGTCGGCACCGTCGCGGCCGGGGTGTCCAAGGCGCATGCGGACGTGGTGCTGATCTCCGGGCACGACGGCGGGACCGGTGCGGCGCCGCTGACCAGCATCAAGCACGCGGGTGCACCGTGGGAGCTCGGCCTGGCGGAGACCCAGCAGACGCTGCTGCGCAACGGTTTGCGCGACCGGATCGTGGTGCAGGTCGACGGCCAGCTCAAAACCGGCCGGGACGTTGTCGTTGCCGCGCTGCTCGGCGCGGAGGAGTTCGGCTTCGCCACTGCGCCGCTTGTGGTGTCCGGCTGCGTGCTGATGCGCGTGTGCCACCTGGACACCTGCCCGGTGGGCGTCGCGACCCAGAACCCCGAGCTGCGGCGCAGGTTCACCGGGAAGCCCGAGTTCGTGGAGAACTTCTTCCGGTTCCTCGCCGAAGAGGTACGCGAGTATCTGGCGAAGCTCGGGTTCCGCAGCCTTGCCGAGGCTGTCGGGCACGCCGAGTTGCTCGACAGCCGGGCTGCGGTGGCGCACTGGAAGGCGTCGGGGCTGGACCTGCGGCCGGTGCTCTACGTGCCCGAGCTGCCGCCGGGCGCTGCCAGGCACGCCGTCGCCGTGCAGGACCACGGGCTGGACAAGGCGCTGGACAACACGCTGATCCTGCTAGCCGAGGGCGCGCTCACCGAAGGCATGCCGGTGCGGCTCGAACTGCCCGTGCGCAACGTGAACCGGACCGTCGGCACGATGCTCGGCAGTGAGCTGACCAGGCGGTGGGGCGGCGCCGGACTGCCCGACGACACGATCGACATCACCCTGACGGGCTCGGCCGGCCAGTCGCTGGGCGCGTTCCTGCCCCGCGGCATCACCCTGCGGCTGCGCGGAGACGCGAACGACTACCTGGGCAAGGGGTTGTCCGGCGGACGGATCATCGCCGCACCGGACCCGGCTGCGCAGTTCGCGGCCGAGCACAACATCATTGCCGGGAACGTCATCGGCTACGGTGCGACCGGCGGCGAGATCCTGCTGCGCGGCGTGGTCGGTGAGCGGTTCTGCGTGCGCAACTCCGGTGCCGTGGCGGTCGCGGAGGGCACCGGTGACCACGGCTGCGAGTACATGACCGGCGGGCGCGTTGCGGTGCTTGGCCCGGTTGGCCGGAACTTCGCGGCCGGCATGTCAGGTGGCATCGCCTACCTGCTCGACCCGGACCCGCTACGAGTCAACACGCAGATGGCGAACCTCGAGCTACTGGACGGCGACGACGCCGAGTTCCTGCACGACCTGCTGGCCCGGCACCAGGCCGAGACCGGCTCGGTGGTCGCGGCGCGGCTGCTCGCCGACTGGCCGGCCGCCGCGCGCAGGTTCGCCAGGGTGATGCCCAAGGATTACCAACGGGTGCTGACGGCCGCGCAGCAGGCCGAGCAAGAGGGACGAGACGTCAGCGCGGCCGTCATGGCGGCGGCGCACGGCTGAGCGGGGGTTGGTATCCGATGGCTGACCCGAAAGGCTTCCTCGCCGCGCCGCGGCAGACCCCGTCGCGCAGGCCGGTAGACGTGCGGATCATGGACTGGAAGGAGGTGTACTCCGAGTTCAGTCCCGTCGAGCTGGAACGGCAGGCTGGCCGCTGCATGGACTGCGGGATCCCCTTCTGCCACTCCGGCTGCCCGCTCGGCAACCTGATCCCGGAGTGGAACGACCTGGTCCACAGCGGCGACTGGCGGGCGGCGGCGGAGCGGCTGCACGCCACCAACAACTTCCCCGAATTCACCGGCCGGCTGTGCCCGGCACCCTGCGAGTCGGCGTGCGTGCTCGGCATCTCGGCGGAACCGGTGACGATCAAGCAGGTGGAGGTCGAGATCGTCGACCGGGCCTGGGCCGAGGGCTGGGTGCCGCCACGGCGGCCGTCGCCCGAGGCAGTGTCGGCGGGCCGGCCGGTCGCCGTGATCGGCTCGGGACCTGCGGGCCTGGCCGCGGCGCAGCAGCTGACCAGGGCAGGGCACGCGGTCACGGTGTTCGAGCGGGCGGACGCGCCAGGCGGGCTGCTTCGGTACGGGATCCCCGAGTTCAAGATGGAGAAGCGGCACCTGGACCGGCGGCTCGTGCAGATGCTGGCCGAGGGGACGGAGTTCCGCTGCGGCGTGACTGCGGGGACCGACGTGACGGCGGCTCAGCTGCGCGCGGAGTACGCGGCCGTCGTGCTGGCCTGCGGCGCGACCGTGCCGCGGCAGCTGGACGTGCCAGGGGCCGAGCTTGACGGCATCCACCAGGCCATGGAGTACCTGCCGATGTCGAACCGGGCAGTAGCGGCCGGCTTGCGGGCGCAGGAGCAGGCCGCGGAGCCCGCGATCACTGCGCGCGGGCGGAATGTTGTCATCATCGGCGGGGGAGACACCGGCGCTGACTGCCTGGGTACGGCCATCCGGCAGGAGGCCGCGTCCATCACCCAGCTGGAGATCTTGCCGCGGCCGCCAGAGCACCGCCCGGCGGGCCAGCCGTGGCCGACCCACCCCGCGATCTTCCGCGTCTCCAGCGCACACGAGGAAGGCGGCGAACGGGTCTACGCCGTATCCACGCAGCGGTTCCTTGGCGACGATGCGGGCCGGGTGAGGGCCCTTGAGCTGGTCGAGGTCGAGCTCACCGGCGGGGCGTTCCAGCCGAGGCCCGGAACGCAGCGCGAGTTGCGGTCTGATCTCGTCCTGCTGGCCATGGGCTTTTCCGGCGCCGAGCCCGGGCCGCTGGCGCGCGACCTTGGGGTGGACTTCGACGGCCGGGGGAACGTGGCCAGGGACGCCTCGTTTGCCTCGTCCGTGCCCGGCGTGTTCGTCGCCGGTGACATGGGCCGAGGTCAGTCGCTCATCGTCTGGGCGATCGCCGAGGGCCGGTCAGCCGCCGCCGGTGTGGACGCCTACCTGCGCGGCGAGACCTCGCTGCCGACTGCCATCGCGCCGACCGCCGCTCCGCTTCGCTAGCGGCCTCTGGCCGGGCCCGGACCGCGACGGGCTCGGCCGGCATGGCCGCTCCCGGCGGCAGCGGGTACCGTCCATACATGCCGGCCGCCTACCTGCCCGCTCCGGCCACGCCGCTGTGGCAGCTGGGCCCGATCGAGATCCGCGGGTACGCGCTCTGCATGGTGGCGGCCGTGCTGGCCGGGCTCTGGCTCACCGACTGGCGCTATCGGAGGGCCGGGGGCAGACCCGGCGTCGTCTTGCGGGTGGCTACGGTGGCGGTGCCTGCCGCGCTCATCGGCGCTCGCGCTTACACCGTGCTGACCGGCTACCACCACTACTTCGGGCATGGCCGGGACTGGACCGGGGTGCTGCGGATCTGGCAAGGTGGCCTGGGCTCGGTCGGCGCGTTCGCCGTTGGCGGCGTCGCGGCGCTGATCTACTGCCGCCACGCCGGGGTCCGGCCGGGCCGCCTCGCGCTCGCCGGGGCTCCGGCGCTGGCGCTGGCGGAGGCCATAGCCGTCTGGGGCAATTGGTTCGGCCAGACTTTCTACGGGCAGCCGTCCACGCTGCCGTGGTCAGTTGACATCAGCCCACAGCACCGCGCGGCGGGCTACCAGGCGTTTGCCACGTTCCAGCCGGTGTTCGCCTACGAGTCGGTCGCCGACCTGCTGATCGCGATCGGCATTGGCTATGCCATCCGCAGGTACTCGCTGACCGGCGACCGGGCCCTGGCCCTGCTGGCAGTCTGCTACGCGGCCGTGCGCTTCTGCGCCGAGGCGCTGCGGATCGACTACTCGCCGCGGCTATTCGGGCTGCGGACCGACCAGGTCGCCATGCTCGTCGTCCTCGCGGCGGCAGGCACTTACCTAGCCGCTCGGCGGGGCGCCCGCCGTACCGCGCAGCCCGGGCGCTCGGACACAACGGCTGGTCCGGCGGTCCGCGCACGGTGACAGTTCCAGCAAGCTAACGTCTCGTCATCGGTCTCATAACCATCCTGGTTGCGGCCTGGCCCGCCGGGCGGTGCGCGAATTAGCCTGCTTTGTAACGGGGATGAGTTGGCCGCGCCCGATCTTGCCGGAGGGAGCGCACGAGGATGCGCATTCTGCGGGCCTCCTTCCTGGCGCGCAGGATGGGGTCAGCATGGCTGTTGCTGTGTTGCCTGGCAGCCTCGGTAACGATCACCTCAGCGCTGATCGCTGCTCTCGTTGACTTCTACTCGGCCGCGCTGCCAGGTTCGGTCCGGCAGGAGCTGACTGCCTCGGGAGACCTGTCGGTAGTCGTCAGTGGCACGACCAACGATGCGATGGCGGCATCGCAGACCAGGACCGCCACAGCCTGGATGCAAAGCGCACTCGGTTCGGTGCACTACCGCCTGTACCGCGACGTCTGGTCAGACGACCTCAACCTGCCGCTGCCACAGCAGTCGGGGAACGTGCCGGTCGTCCAGGCAGCCGCCATGCCAGACCTCGCCGCGTTCGCGGTACTCACGGCCGGAAGCTGGCCTGCCAGCCCTCAGCCGGGCCAGCCTGTTCCGGCTGCGTTGCCGGCCAGTACCGCCAAGCTGCTTGACGCGCGCGTCGGCTCCGTGTTCAGGCTCACGGACCGGTCCACCGGCGGCGCCGTGACGCTCCGAGTGACCGGGCTGTTCCAGCGCAGGCAGCTGGCCTCGACGTACTGGAATGCGGACCTCATCGGCCCTTCCGGCCTCACCGTCGCCGGGGGGTTCGCCAGCTACGGGCCTGCCGTCGTCAGTCCAGCGGCCTTCGGGGGCGCGAACGGCAGTCACGTCGCACTCGCCCAGGGGGCGCTGTCCTTCGTGGCGGCGCCCAGCGCGGCCTCCATTGCGCCTGCCGACCTCGCGAGCCTGTCGAACCGGCTCAGCTCGGCGGTGGCATCGGCACAGAACGCCGCTGCGATGTCAGGGCTGAACGTGAGCACGTCACTGCCCGCCCTGCTGGCTAACGCGGCGCGCCAGCTAGCCGCGGCCCGGCTGCTGGTGATCATCAGCGCGCTGCAGTTGCTGATCCTGGCGGGTGCGGCCATCGCGCTGGCCGGTCGGTTGCTCGCCAGCCACCGAGACGAGGAATGCTCGGTGCTCGCGGCGCGCGGCGCGGCGCGCTGGCAGCTGGTCAGGCCGAGCCTGGCAGAGGCGGCCCTTGGCTGTGCCGCCGCCGCGGCGGTCGGGGCGGTAGCAGGCGGCTGGCTGGCCAGGTTGCTGGAGCGCGGCTCGGCGAGCAGCGTGGCAACCTCGGCCTGGCCGTCGCTGGAAGCGTGGCTCGCGGCGGCCGTGGTCTTCGTGTTCTGCCTGGTGATCGTGCTCTGGCCGGCGCTACGTCCGGCGGGGATAGCCGATGTTCGTGTCCGCCGCGGCAGGCAGGCGCTCGTGGCCGCCGCGGCGACAGCCGGCCTGGACGTCGCACTGGTCGTCCTCGCCGTGCTGTGCGTGCGGGAGTTGCGCAGCTACTCGGCTGCGAGCGCGGCGACCACCGCGGGCGTCGACCCCGTGATAGCCGTCGCACCGGCGCTGGCGCTGGCCGGGCTGGCCGTTGTCGCGCTGCGGTTGCTGCCACTTGCCGCGAGGGGCCTCGAGCGGCTGACGGCGCGGGGGCGGCGGTTGGGAACCGCGATGGCGAACTGGGAGATCAGCCGGCGGCCGATCCGCCAGAGTGGACCCATCCTGCTGGTGATCCTCGCCGTCGGCGCCGGCACGCTGGCGCTGGCGCAGTACCAAAGCTGGCGGCAGTCGGTGACCGATCAGGCCAATTTCGCCGTCGGCGCAGACGTGCGGGTAGAGCTTGCGCAGCCGCTAGGGCCTTCCGGAGCGGGCCGGATCGCGGCGCTGCCCGGAGTGACGGCGGCGATGGCGGTCAGCGAGACCGGATACTCCAGCGGACAGGGCGTGGTCATGGCCCTGACCGCCCGGCAAGCGGCCGCCGCGGTGCTGCTGCGCCCCGATCTGTCGGCCGTTCCTGCCGCCCGGCTGTGGCAGGAGATCACGCCCGCCGAGGCGGTCGGCGTGGCGATCCCGGGCAGGCCGGCCGCGCTGGTAGTCACTGCCGCGGTCATGCCCGGCGGCGCGGGCCGGGCACTCGGGCCGATCTCCGCCCAGGTCGTGGTGCAGGACGCCAGCGGCGCCACGTACACGCTCCCGGCCGGGAGCATGGCGGCCGACGGCAGCCGACACGACCTCGTGGCGCAGATCGCTCCGGCCGGCGGAGCAGACTACCCGCTGCGGTTCCTCGGGCTGTCGCTCACCTACAACTGGCCTCCGCCGTGCTGCCAGGCTGACACTCCGGCGACGATCAGCATTACCGGGCTGGCGGAGATGGCCACAGCGACAGGCACGGCGGGCCGGCCGTTCGCCGCTGGCCGCGCGCTTGCCGGCTTCAGCGTCACCCTGACCGCGACCGACCTGGCCTTCGTGAGCAAGGTCGACGGCGGCGCGACGGGGGTCGCGCCGCTCGAACTGTCCTGGCAGGGCTCAGGCAGCACCCAGCAACTTGTTTTCGATCCGGGCAGCCAGCCGCACATCAGTCCCGCAGTGGTCCGCATGTATGCGCTGCAGGACCAGACGGCCCAGGTCAGCATCCTTGCCGCCGATCCACTGCGGGAGATCCCGGCCGTCGCAACGGGGTCCTTCCTGCGTGCCAACGACCTGCACGTCGGCTCTGTCACCTCGGTGTCCGTAGGCAGCATCGTGATCCCGGTACGGGTTGTCGCGGCGGTGTCCGCGTTTCCGACGGCGACCGGTGGCGGAGCGCTGATCATCGACCAGGCGGCCATCCAGGACGCGCTGGCAAGCCGCGGTGGCCTGCCGCTTCCGGTGACCGGGTGGTGGTTGCGCACCGTCGGCGACAAGGCACCGGCCGGGTTGCTGGCCGGGCTGCCCGCCGGCACGTCGGTCGGCACGCAGGCGCACGCGGCCGCCGCGCTGCGCGGCGAGCCGCTGTCCGCGGTGCCGGTGCAGGCCGCGGTGGCGATGTCGGGCGCGGCCGCGCTGCTTGCCGCGCTCGGATTCTGCGTGAGTGTCGCCGCCAGCGCACGACGACGGCGTTCGCAGCGGGCGCTGCTTGCAGCGCTGGGTGTCCCTGCGACGGCCCAGGCCAGGCAGTTCTGCCTGGAGGAGTTCATGGTCAGCCTGCCCGCTGCCGCGGTCGGCCTGGCGATCGGCTTCCTGCTTGCATATCTGCTGATACCGGCGATGACGGTGTCGGCGGCGGCGGGCAGGCCGGTGCCGGCGGTCCTCGTGAACGTGCCGCTCGGGTGGGTGCTCGGCCTCGCGCTGGTGATACCAGTCTTGCCGGTCGTGGCGGCCGCCATCAGCGCGGTGCGCCAGCCCGACCCGGCTGCGGAGCTGCGTGCGGCGGAGGCGGCATGACCCGCGCGACGAGTGCGATCGCACGGCGCTGGCGGGCCGTCGCCGGGGCGGCGTCAGCTGCCACGATCGGCCTCGGGCTGCTGATGCTGGGCTGCGCAGGGGTCGCGATGGCCGGCCCGCGGGCTGGCGTGCTGCTCGAGACGAACGCGGTGCGTAAGCTCGTCGCGCAGGCGGCGCCGGACGCCAAGGTCATCGTGGCCAGCGAGCCCTTCACGCAAGCTGTGGACCCGGAGCCGACGGCGCCACCCGGACAGCTGGCCGGCGTCGGCGGCCAGCTGCGGGCGAACCTGGCCGGGCTGCCCCTGGCTCCCAAATCGGCCGACCTCATGGCGTTCACCACCGGGTTCTCAGGTCTCAGCGACTCCGCCCGCAGCCTCGGCCCGAACACCGGCGCCCAGTTCGAGTTCGTCTACCAGACCGGTCTGGCCAGCCACGCCAGGGTGGTCGAGGGCAGCCTGCCTGCGGCCCTTCCGCGATCCCGCGGCAGGCCCGTGTTCCCGATCGCCATCACGGTCGCCACCGCGCGCCGCTTCGGTCTCAGGCTTGGCTCGTCGGTGCCGTTCAGTTCGGGCAGCGGGAGCGCGCCCGGGAGCCTGAAGGTGACAGCCATCATCGAGCCCGTCCAGCCGGCCAACGCGTTCTGGGCCCTCGATCCGATCCAGTACACGCCGACGCTCGTGCTGCCTGCCAAGGGCAACCCTTACTGGCAGGGCGGCGCGTTCATCTCGGCGCCGGAAGTCGTCAGGATGGAGCAGCAGTTCGGCACCAGCAGCATCCTGCGGTGGGTGCTGCCGCTCCGGCTGGGCAAGCTGACAGGCAGCCAGGCGATCACGCTCGCGACGACGTTGCCGACAGCGCTCGTGCAGGATGGCAGCAACCTGCAGGTCAACCCCGGCACCTCGGGCTTCACGGCGGCCCTGAGCGCGGGCATCACCACGGTCCTCGTGACGTTCGCGCAGCAGGCGACAGCGGTCCTTACCCTGCTGAGGCTGCTGTCGGTAAGCCTTACCGCCGTGTGCGCCGCGGTCCTGCTGCTCGCGGTCTGGCTGCTGACCGAGCAGCGCTACGCGGAGTTCGCCACGTTGCGGTCTCGGGGCGCGTCGCGGCGGCAGCTCGGCTGGCTTGCCTTGCGCGGCTGCCTGCTGACGGTGCTGCCAGGTGCCGCACTCGGAGTGGCGATCGCCATCGCCGCGACGCCCGGCAGCGGCGCGGCACTCGGCTGGTGGCTCAGCGGCCTCGCCCTGCTGACCGTGGTTGCGGGCCTGCCCCTGCTCACCATGCGACGGCACAAGGCATCCGGGACCAGCAGCGAGCGGCAGGATGCGCCGACAGGCAAGCGGGCCGCGTCGCGCCGGCTGGTCATCGAGGCAACGCTGGTGCTGGCCGCGGTGGGCGGCCTGATCGTGATGCGTGACCAGGGCCTCGCGCCAGGCGGCGCCGACGTCTATACGAGCCTGGCGCCCGTTCTGGTGGCAGTTCCGGTGGCGATCGTCGTGCTCCGCTGCTACCCGCTGCTCGCCCGTCCAGCATTGCGGCTGACCGGCAGGCGGCCGGGCGTGGCAGCGTTCGTCGGCGTCGCCCGAGCGATCCGGACCGCCGTCACTGCGGGCCTGCCCGTGTTCGGCATGGTACTGGCGCTGACCCTGGTGGCATTCGCCGGAATGGTACATGGCTCAGTGCTGCGCGGCGAGGTAGCCGCATCCTGGCAGAGCGTGGGTGCCGACGCCGTCGTTACGGATCCCGCTGGCCTCGACCCTGCTGCCCAGCGTGCGATTGGCTCGGTGCCCGGCGCGCAGCACATCGCCGCGCTGACCATATCGTCAGCGGTGTTTCCTGGTGGCTCGACGTCGTTTGGCGTCGTCGGCGTCAATCCCGGCCAGTACGACGCGTTCCTGGCCAGTATTCCGGGATCAGCAGTGCCCGCCACAGCGCTGGCCGGACGGGTCGGCGGCGCCTTTCCTGCACTCGCCACGCCTGGTCTGGCGCCGCGCCTGCGCCGCGCCGGCGCCACGGTAGACGTAGCTGACCAGCCGGTGCGCGTGCGGCTGACCGGCCAGATAAGCGCCGCGGCGGCGCTGTCGGCGCTGTCCGGCGGGCAATACGTCGTGCTGCCACGCGCGGTGCTGCCGGCTAACGCCGGCCCGCCCGTCGTGATGCTTATCCTGGGTTCGCGGCTGAACGATCGTGACCTGAGCCGCGTACTCGCGCACGTCGCGCGCGGCGCGTCGGTAACTTTCCGGGCCCCGATGCTGGCTGCCCTGGAGGACGCGCCGCTGCAGCACGGTGCGTACGTCGGCTTCACCGTCGGCAGCGTAGTAGCGGCCGCGCTCAGCGTGCTGGTCCTGCTGCTCGCGCTGGTGATCGGCGGGAGGTCGCGGCGGCTGACGATCGCCCGGATGAACACGATGGGGCTGACGGTCGGCCAGGGACGGCGGCTCGTCGTACTCGAGGTCGTTCCGCAAGTGCTGGCCGCGATGGTAGGCGGTGCTGCCGCTGCGGCGCTGCTCGCTCCGCTGGTAGGTCCGTCGCTCGACCTGTCCGTGTTCACCGGAACGGCGGCCAGCGTCCCGGTGCGTATCGAGCCGGCTTTCCTCGGCGCGGCGGCGCTGGCCCTGGCGGTGCTGGCGCTCGTCACGCTCATCGTGCAGACGGCGGTCGCTAACCGCACGGTAGCCAGCGCCCTGCGGATCGGCGAATAAGGAGACGGGGCATGACACAGACCGACGGCCGGGCAGGTGTGGCGGTAGCGGGCGGCATCGCCGAACTCGGCGCTGAGGCAGAGCGGGCACGCACCGCCTACGGCGAGGGTGCTCTGGTGGTGTGCGATCAGGTCGTTCGCATCTACTCGGGCGAGGGCATCGAGGTGCAGGCGCTCCAGGGCCTGGACCTGCTGATCGAGGACGGCGAACTGGTCGCGATGGTGGGTGCGTCGGGCAGCGGCAAGTCAACCCTGATGAACATCCTGGCCGGGCTCGACACGCCAACCGCGGGCAAAGTGCGGGTAGCCGGCCTCGACCTGGGGTTGCTCAGCTCACGCCAGCGCCTGACCTATCGCCGGACCGAGGTCGGGTTCATCTGGCAGCAGACATCCAGGAACCTGCTGCCATACCTGACGGCGAAGCAGAACGTGATGACGCCGATGCGGTTTACCCGGCACAGCCGCCGGTACTGCGCGCTCAGGGCGATGGAACTGCTCGAGGTGATGGGCGTCGCGCACTGCGCGGACCGCACGCCGTCACGGATGTCGGGCGGTGAGCAGCAGCGCGCCGCCATCGCCACGGCGCTGGCCAACAACCCGAGGCTGCTGCTCGCTGACGAGCCGACCGGTGAGCTGGACAGCGCTACCGCCAGGGACGTATTCGGGGCGCTGCAGACCGCCAACTCCGAGCTCGGCGCCACTGTGCTGGTCGTGACGCACGACCCGGCCGTGTCTGCCCAGGTGCAACGGACAGTCGCGATCCGCGACGGCCGGACGAGCAGTGAGACACTCAGGCACGACAGCGCCGACGAGCTCGGCAATGCCACCCGGCACGCGGTGGAGTACGCGGTGCTCGACAGGGCGGGCCGGGTTCAGCTGCCGCGCGAGATGATCAATCCGCTGGGGATGCGGGACAGGGTCCGCCTGGAAGCAGAGCACGACCATATCGGCGTGTGGCCAGACCGCCCCGCCGCGCGCGAACCGGGCTATCGTGCCCGCCCGCGCGGCCGTCACGAGGCCGTGCCCGACGATCGGGAGGAACAGTGAGCGAGCCAGGCCGAGCGGTCGTTCCGGGGCCGGCGGGTCAGGCACTTGACCCCGGATCCCCGCTGGTCGACGTCCGGAACGTGGCGCGCACGTTCGGCCACGGCAGTACTGCGGTGCACGCGGTCCGCGATGTCTCATTCAAGATCAGGCAGGGTGAGCTGGTGGCTCTCATCGGGCGATCCGGGTCGGGCAAGACCACCTTGCTCAACATCGTCGGCGGGCTGGACTCACCGACATCGGGCGAGGTCCTCGTGGCTGGCCGCAACGTCACCACGATGGCGGCACGCGAGCGGACCATGCTCCGCCGGAGCACGATCTCTTTCATATTCCAGTCGTTCGGCCTCATCCCCATGCTGACTGCCGCGGAGAACGTCGGGATACCGCTGCGGATCATCGGCGCTCCGCGAGCCGAGCGAGAGGAGCGCGTCCGGCTCATGCTGAGCGTGGTGGGCCTCGACGGCCACGCCCGGCAGCGGCCTAATGAGCTGTCCGGCGGACAGCAGCAGCGGGTTGCGATCGCCCGGGCACTGGCCGGCCAGCCGCAACTGCTGATCGCAGACGAGCCGACCGGGCAACTCGACTCGGAGACCGGCAGGCAGATCATGCGCTTGCTCCGCACGGTCGTGGAGTCCGAAGGCGTCACCGCGCTGGTCGCCACGCACGATGCCACCCTGCTCGAGCTGGCCGATCAGGTGCTCGCCCTGGAAGACGGCCAGCTCACCGAGCGCTAGCCGGAGGGTGAGCTGGCGGTCTGGTCAGATGTCATAGAGCGGGATGCCGGTGCCCGGCTCGATGGCCGTCGGCGACAGCACTCCGCCGCCCGGGAAGCCAGGGCAAGCCGGCCCGCCCAAGTACGTGTCCTGGCCCTGCTTCTGCCCCGGCAGGTAGACAACGGCCTCCGCGTTCACCGGCTTGGTGCACATCGCCGGGATATGGATCGTGAAGCCGACGTGTGCCGTCTCGCCGGGCTTGAGCGTGACCAGCGGGCCTTTGCTCGAGGCCGGTATCTTAGTGCCGACCAGCTTGCCATTGGTCGTATTGAAGGCGGCGACGCCAGGCACGCCGCGCAGCGAGCAGGTCTTCTTTCCCACGTTGGTGATCTCGACTTCAAAGCCCTGGCCGCCCGCGAACCCATCGCCCGGGTTGCCCGACCAGACAAACGCGCCGCCTGGAAACGCGGGCCGCGGGTAGCTACAGGTCGGCGCCGCTGCGGCCGGCCGGGCGAGCGGCGTGGCCGAATCCGGCGCGGCGGCCAGCGCTGTGGCCGGGATCAGCAGGGCTGCTCCAGCTACGGCGACAGCGGCTGCTAGGCGCCGCCCGGGCGAGCGGAATAGTGAACTCATCTGCGGGCTCCTTTACGTGGACTGAGCGCATGGGCCGGCCCACCAGATGGCGATGCGGCGCAGCACGCCGACGGCCGGCTCCCCTTTGCTAGCTGGAGAAACGCGCAGCCCGGCTGATACACAGCAACCCTCGAACTCGCACGCGGGCTGTCACATTGGCCGGGCGGGGTTGCCGCCCCAACGCGCTTCGCGTGGCACCTTCTCTCCCTTCATCAGGAACGAGTCGGGCAGAAGCTGTGCGCTGCGCCCCATGGTCACGCCGTAGTGGACGAGCGCGCCGGTGCCAAGCGTGCAGCCGTCCGCCAGTTCAGTGCGGTCGGACTTGAAGATGCCGTCCTCCATCGAGTGGCACTGGATAACGGAACCCGCGTTGAGCGTGCAACGGTCACCGATCGCCACCAGCGTCCGCTCTGTGATGGCACATCCGTCGTCGAAGACCCGTCGGCCGACCCGGACGCCGAGCAGGCGCCAGACCACGCCCTTGAGCGGGGTGCCGTTGAGCACGCCGACGAGGGGTGCCATGAGCTTCCAGTAGCGCTCGTGCCACCAGAAGTACGGATCGTAGATAGAGCAGTACTGCGGGCGCAGGGATCGGAACCACATCAAGGCACGCTCGACGGTGATGAAATACGTGAGGCTGAATATCAGAGAGCCGACCGCGAAGCCCGCGATCACCAGTACTCCGTTGCTACGGCACGACTCCCAGGCCGCCATGGCGAATAGCGTGATGACAAATAGGTTCATCCAGCGCACCACGAGAAACAGCGCCATCGTGCGCAGGTTGTGCGCGTTCTTCGCGCGCAGCCGACGGTGGAACTCCGCCTCGCCGTTAATGCCGTCGAGGCGATCGTGACTGTTTACTGACCGCGGGATCTCAAAGCACGGCGAACCGAGAAGGCCCACATCGGACCGGACCGGCCCGGCCAAAGGCACCATGGCCTTGCTTGCTATCAGGCAGTTCTCGCCGGTCCGCCCCCCGGCCGGATAGGCGACTGCGTTTCCGATGAAGTTGCGCGGCCCGACGGACAGTGGCATCACGCGGAAGGAGGTGCTGGTGTAATCGGCGTCGATGAGGTTGGCGCCGTCGGCGATCATCGTGCCCCGTCCGATCTCGATCAGGA
>JASHTT010000078.1 GCA_030040415.1 Streptosporangiaceae bacterium
AGCTTGTCGACGGCCTGCTCGTCCGCAGCCTGGCGCTCGGACAACGCGCGGATCTGCAGCATCTGCCTGGCGTAGTCCCACTCGTACAGCGCCTGGTTGGTGTCGATGCCCTCGTAGCACTGCAGTCGGATGAGCCTGCGGCCGAATACGTCCGCCAGTACCTTGGCCACCTCGGTCTTGCCGACGCCTACCTCGCCATCGAGAAGCACGGGCCGGTGCAGGGACAGCGACACCAGCAAGGCGGTGGCCAGCCCTCGGTCAGCCAGGTACCCGCCCTGCCGGAGCGCGCCGGTCAGTTCGCCGACCGATCTGGGGTACTCCACTCAGCGGGTTCTCCTCACCGTCGGGTGGCCTGCCTGGACTGACTAGCTGCGGTCGTGCACCGGCGGGCCCATGACAAGGTCGCGCACGGTGCCGCCGGCGGGCGTGAGCTTGCCCTCGCGGGCCAGCGTTGCCCGCCACGCAGCTGCCGGATCCGGCGCGCCTGCGGCGAAGTCGTCGAAGCCGACGTCCGCCATCCGCTTGCATTCCTTCTGCCCGCACTCGGCATCGTCGAGGTCCTCGGCTGATTGTCCCCGGCTGCGCCAGACCTCGCGCAGCACCTCGAGTGCGTCGCCCGACCGTGCGGTCATGTCGGCCATCCCTTCCAGCCGCGCTAGTCTCGTGATCAGTTTATCGCCCGCCGGGACGGGCCAGGGAGCCAGCGTTAACCGATCGGTTATCGCAGCGTTCCGGCCTGTCGGGCAGCGGTTCGCAGCGGCGGCCGGCATGATGGGACCATGACGGCGAGCACAATGAACGACGTGCAGGGCATCACTTTCACCAGTGAGATGACGGTCGAACTGGTCAAGCAGGCCGCGTCCGACGCGGACGTGATCTGGGCGGCGCGGGTCTCCACGAAGGGCGAGCAGTCGCTGGCCGACGTCAACGGCGATCCGGAACGATCCGCGGGGCTGATCAACTTCCTGATGCGCGACCGGCACGGAACGCCCTTCGAGCACTCCTCGATGACGTTCTACGTGCGCGCGCCGATCTTCGTATTCCGCGAGTTCATGCGGCACCGCACGTTCAGCTACAACGAGGAGAGCGGCCGGTACCGGCGGCTCGACCCGGTGTTCTACGTGCCAGGCCCCGATCGCAAGCTGGTGCAAACCGGCAAGCCAGGAGCGTACGAGTTCAGCGAGGGTTCGCCGGAGCAGCACGCCCTGGCGCGGGAGACCGTCGAGGCGGCGTGCCGCCAGTCATACGCCGCTTACCTGGAGATGCTCGATGCCGGGATCGCGCGCGAAGTAGCGCGCACCGTCCTGCCGGTCGGCCTGTACTCGTCGATGTACGCAACCTGCAACGCCCGGGCGCTGATGAACTTCCTGTCCCTGCGCGTGAAGGACCCCGCCGCGACCTTCCCGTCCTTCCCGCAGCGGGAGATCGAGATGGTCGCCGAGCAGATGGAAGCGATCTGGGCGGGCCTGATGCCGCTGACGCACGCCGCCTTCGAGCGAAACGGCCGGGTCTGCCCGTAACTGCGCTGCTAGCTCCGTGCGGCCGGATGCACCTTGAGGCGGGTAACCGGCCCGAGGCTTGCAGGCGACACCGGTGATGGTCGGTGTCGCAGGCCGAAGGACGTCGGCCGGAAGGTCTTGGCGAGGTAGACGAGCGACATGTAGCTGCCGGTCGGCAACGCTGCGCCAGACGGCGGTGACGCATCGTAGGCGGTGAACTGCCCCTTGATCGTCACCAGGTAAACGAGTGTCGTCTTGTCGTCTGGGACAGTGTCGCCCGGTGTCGCGGACCTCAGTGCCTCCGCCTCGGTCGTGAGTACCGCCGTTGCCCACTCGACCCGCTTACCGCCGTTCGCGGCGATCGCCTTGTCAGCCAGTGCCGTGAGCCGCTTGATGGCTGACTTGGGCACCGCCCGATGGTTAATAGCAGCCGTCTGCCCGGTCGCTGCCGTCTGCCCGGTCGCCGAGCCGCACGCGGCGACCGCCAGGATCACGGCTACGCTTCCCAGCCAGTAAATCCGCCTCATGACCGGTAAGACGCCTGTCCGCCGCTGCCCGTTCCGCGAATGACATTTCGGCTTCTACGTACTCGCTTCCGGTGCCGATGCGATGTACAACCGGAAATGGCCGCACCGTGCGGCCCGCTGTCGTGGACCTCACTGGGAGACCAATGTCCAAATCTAGGAAGTTGCTCGTCGCCTTCGCCGGTTCCGCCCTGACAGCGGGACTGACGCTGGCAGCCGCGACGGGTCAGGCGGTCGCCTCACCCCACCCAGGCCCCGCCACCTTGGCGCACAGCACGGCGCCCTTTGTCGAGCACACCCGTGTGATCGGCAACGTCGCGAGCTCGCAGCGGCTGACCATCCAGGTCTGGTTGCAGCCGAGGACCGCGGCCGCCGAGAGGTACGCCGCCGCCGTGAGCACTCCCGGTAGCAAGCTGTACCACCACTATCTGAGCCCGAAGGCCTACACCGCTCGCTTCGGCGCAACCACCAAGTCGGCTGGGTCGGTGGAGAAGTGGCTGCGTGGCGAGGGTTTCACGGACGTGCACGCGAACAGCGGCCGCGACTACGTGCGCGCCACGGGGAGCGCTAAGGCCATCGACAACGCGATGCACACCACGCTGAAGCTGTACCGCAGTTCTGGGTCCCTGAATGCGGGTCCCTACCAGCTGCGCGCGAACAGCACCCCTGTCGAGATACCGAACGCGCTGAAGACAACCGTCCTCGGCGTCACGGGCCTGGACAACAGTGCGCCCATTGTTCCCCTGATCAGGCCGGACGCGCATTCTTCTGGCACCAAGGCGAGCAAGAAGGCGCCGCACTTCGCCTGCTCCGGTTACTACGGCGAGAAGGTAATAAAGAACCTGCCGAAGCAGTTCGGCACGACGTCGTTCCCCACCGAGGTGTGCGGTTACAGCGCGGCGCAGTTGCGTTCCGCTTACGGCGCCAACTTCACGAACACCGGCAAGGGCCAGACGATAGCGCTCATCGAGCTGGGTCTTGCTCCGGACATGTTCCAGACCCTGGTGGACTACGCCGCGGCCAACCACATGCCCACTCCGTCGTCGGAGCGGTACTCGGAGCTGTCACTCGGCCAGGGCACCGCGTGCGGTGACGACTTCGACATAGAGGAGCAGCTCGACGTCGAGTCGTCCTACGACATGGCTCCTGGTGCGAATCAGCTCGTCGTCGGCGGCGACTCCTGCAACTTCGGCGACTACGGGCTGCAGGGTCTCTTCGACGCCGACATCGCCGTGCTCGGCGGCAGCAGCCCGCACCCGCTGGCGAGCATCGTCTCGAACTCCTGGGAAAGCGACGACGAGGGCCAGCCGGGATATCTGGACGACATCGAGAACGCCTACCTCGTGCGCGCCGCGGACGAGGGCGTGGGCATGTACTTCTCGGCAGGCGACGGCTCCGGCGTCCTGCTGCCGTCCAGCGACCCGTACGCGATAGCTGTCGGCGGTACCACGCTCGGCATCGGCAAGACCGGCAACCGCCTCTTCGAAACGGGCTGGTCCACCTCCTACTCGACCATCTCGAACGGCGCCTGGGTGGACGAAGGTGAGTTCGCGGCTGGCGGTGGCGGCCCGAGCATCCTGTGGAAGGAGCCGAGCTACCAGAAGTCAGTGGTGCCCGCGTCGATGACGGTGGCACCGGGCAACCGAGGCGGAGCGGACCGGTCGGTTCCGGACATCAGTGCCGACGCCGACCCGTTCACCGGCATGCTCATCGGCGTCATCGTGGTCACGCCCAAGAAGACCTACTTCATCCAGGAGGACGTTGGCGGGACGAGTCTGGCCTCACCGCTGGTCGCGGGCATGGTGGCCGCCGCACAGCAGGGACAGAAGACACCGTTCGGCTTCCTCACGCCGCTGTTCTACAAGCTGTCCAAGACCATCGCCATCAACGACGCGCTGCCGCTGACCTCGTCCAGCCCGGCGCTGTACAAGGGCACGGTCTGCGACATCTACACCTGCGGGCTGGAACTCCTGACCGGTTTCGACGTGCAGAGCTACGCGATGAACGGCTACACGGGTCAGGTGACCCAGAAGGGCTACGACAACATGACGGGCGTCGGCACTCCTGACGGCCAGCACTTCATCGCGGGGCTGCGCAAGCTGAGCTAGCGACTGAAGGTACGTTCAGCGCCGGGCTCGCCCCCGCCGCAGCCCTCGGGTCAGACCGGGGACTGGCGGACGGCGGGCCCGGCGTCCCCATCTGTGCAGACGAACGCTGCCATCCGAACCTCGCCGGATACCCCGTCCGGGTGATGACCGAACCACTCCGACACGATCGTGGTGGCCACCTCCAGCACGCCGTCCTGGCCGAGTACCTCACTGAGCAGCCGACACCTGCCAGTGGCGGCATAGGCGGCGACCAGCGCATGTCTGGTCGGATACCGACTTACGCCGGTGAACACGTGCGGTGCAACCCGGCCGAATTTCGCGCCCAGTATCTCGGCGCCATTCTCTAGCGCGAACCGGGAGGCCTCGACCTGCGTATCGGTGCCGGTCCTTCTGACCACTTCCCGGTGCAGCCTGATAACCGGTATGTCTGCCACGTCAGCGTTCGTAGTGGCCACGAATGTTCCCGTTGGCCTCAGCACGCGGATAAACTGATCAAGACCGCTTGGAATATTTTCCAGGTGGTAGAGGACATGGTTCGCGAAGATAAGGTCGAATGCGCTATCGGCAAACGGGAGACGCTGGATCTCGCCGTTGATCAGCCCGAGCTTGCAGACGGGCCGAACTCGTGACCGGACTGTATCGAGCATCGAACCGAAAAGGTCCAGCGCAACGATGCTATTGGGCGGGTCCGTGAGTGTGGCGAGCTTAGCGCTGAAACGGCCGACGCCAGCCCCAGCATCCAGGATATCCAGGCCTGCATATCTTGCCAGCAACCCGATAACCCACTCGGCAAAGTCATCAGACGTGCCACCCGACACGCGCGAGCTTTGGCGGGACAACAGCAGCGCCGGATCTGAGTAAAAGGCTTGCAGGTTATGCGCGCGATCCTCGCTGCCGTCCACCATGCGAGACTATGTCACGCCGCTCGCCCGAAGGGGCGCCAATAGGTAGCTCGCGGGCGCCAGGCCGATCTAGGCATCCACAAACCACGGGCAGACCCTTTCGGGCCGGTCCTGAACGCAAGCTAGGCTGCGGCGGCATGGGCGAGGGCGAGTTGCTGATCGGAGACGGCGTCACTCAGGGAATCGTGCGGATCGGGGGCACTGTCCGGCGACCGCTGCGGCCGTTCAGCCTCACTGTGCAGGCGTATCTGGCCCACCTGCGCGACGTCGGGTTCACCGGCGCGCCGTTGCCGCTCGGCGT
>JASHTT010000010.1 GCA_030040415.1 Streptosporangiaceae bacterium
GATCGTGTAGTCGCCGGCCCGGTCCCCGGCCTCGATCATCTGCGCGGCCGCCGGGATCTCGCCCTGGCACGTCAGCGCCTCGGCGAGGTTGAGCTTCGCGGCGTCCAGCAGCGGCGCCTGGGACGCCGCCTTCGATAGATCGGTTCCTGCTGCCTTCCATTGATGCAGCTGGAGCAGCGAGTAGCCGATTCCGTTCAGCACGGTGGCTTGCTCGCTGATGCCCATCGGATGCTGGAAGCTGCCGCTCAGCTTGCCGGCGGCGTCGAACAGTGCGATCGCGTCGGCCGGCTCGTCGAGCTGGGCCATGACCGAGCCGAGGTCGATGACGACGGTCCGGTTGGTCGGGTGCTTGTCGTAGGCGGCCATCAGCGCGGCGAGCGCGCCGACCGGATTACCGCTCAGCTGCGCCGACGAGGCGTCAAGTTCGGCGTCGCCGGGCGCGGTGTCGCGGCTCGCGTTCTCCTTGCTGACCGCGGCCTTGCCGGCCTCAGCCTCGATCGCGCGAGCCTGTCCGATCGCCTGCGCCAGCGTCGCGGTGGCCGACGAGGCCTTCCCGGCACAGTCAGCCGCCTTGGCCGACGTCAGCTCGGACTGCAGGTCGGTCAGCGAGCCGACTTGCTCGGCGTCCGACAGTCCGATCGTGACGGCCTTGCTGGCCGTCGGGACTTGCGTGGCGGCCAGCGCGCTGCCGGTTCCCGCTAGCAGCGCAACGCCGGCTAATGCCGCGGCAGCCGCTCGCGCCATCGACCGGCTACGCCGGCCGGCTCTCCAGGTTCTCATGCGGGCAGCATGCGCCCCCGGGCGCCGCGTGCGCAGCGTGGAAACCCACAGTGTTTGACAGTTAAGGCGCCGCGCGCCTGGCCACGCGTTGCACAGCCAGTCCGGCGAACGGGCGAGCGGCGTGCACCACCCGGCCGCCTACCACCGTGAGATCGGCGGAGATGCCGGCGATCTCGTCGTCTGGCACCGCGAAGTAGTCATCGGACAGCACGGCCAGGTCCGCGTAGCACCCGGCGACGAGCGTGCCGCGGCGATCGTCCTCGAACGAGAACCACGCGCTGCCGCGGGTGTAGGCGTCCAGTGCGGTGGCGCGGTCGAGCCGATGCCGCTCCGCCCGGCGCGGGCCGCGACCGTCGTATGGCAGCCCGGTGACGAACCAGGTCAGCGCCTGCCACGGGTTGTAAGAGGCGTCCCTGGTGGAGTCGGTGCCGGCGCCGAACGGGATGCCGAGCGCGACGATGTCGGCGAGTGGCGGCCCGTTGCGCACCGCATCCTCGCCCCACCTGACAGCGCAGTCGGTGGCCTTCTGGCCGAGGCGGCTCTGCACCGCAAGCCCGAGCCCGAGGTCGCGCACGCGGCGCAGGCTGGCCTCGCTTGCGCACTCGGCGTGGCACAGCGACCAGCGCAGATCCGCGATCGGCAGGTCCGCAGCCACCTTCTCGATGGCGTCCAGGATGCGGGTCACCGAGCTGTCCAGGATGGCGTGCACGGTCAGCGGCCAGCGCTGCAGCGCGGCCTGCCTGGCGATCGCGGTGAACTCGGCGAAGGCAGCATCGGTGATGTCCAGCGGCGTCATCCCGACCCAGTCGTGGCAGCCGAAGTGCACCACCTCACCGAGGCCGAGCACACTCAGCATGTCGTCGCCCATACCCGGCGTCAGGTAGTGCTGCCAGGCGGCGATCTCGGCGGGCTCGGCGCCGCGCGTCGCCGCGCCGAGGTTAAGCCGCAGCCGGATCGGCAGGTTCCCGGCGCGCCACACTGCCCAGACGGCCTGGTACCTGTCCGGCAGCATGCCGAGGCCGCCCGCGTCGACAACGCCGGTCAGCCCGAGCGCGGCGAGCCTGGACAGGAACGCCCTGGTCGACGCCTGCGCGGCAGCCGGAGTCGGGCGCAGCGCCACGGCGCTGACTTGCTGGTAACCGCCGACACCGGAAAGCCGTCCGTCCGGGGTGCCGTCGGCGCGGCGGTGCAGCACGGCACCGGCCGGATCGGCGCACCGGCCGGTCCAGCCCATGGCGTCCAGCGCAGCGGTATTGAGTACGCCGTGATCGTCGTTCCCGTACACGGGGTGGATGAAAACGGGATGGCCTGGCGCCACGTCGTCAAGTTCGGCGTGTTCAGGCATGCGGCGCTCGGCGAACTGCCCCGCGTGCCAGCCGCCGAGCGCGGTGATCCAGGAGCCGGCTGGGCTGGCGGCAGCGGCAGCCCGCACCATTTCCAGCGCGTCGGCAACGCTGCGCACCTGCGTCCAGTCCAGCTCGTCGGAGTAGGTCAGGCCCGCCCGCACCGCGTGCATGTGCGAGTCGATCAGGCCGGGAACTACGCGCCTGCCGCTCACGTCGATCGTCGTGGTCTGGCTGTCGGCCAGCGCGGCCAGCTGGTCGGCCGGCCCGACGCCGGTCACCAGGCCGCCGGACACCGCCACCGCAGTCGGCGCGCCGGCGCCCGCCGGGCAGCCGATCCCGGTCCAAACGGGTCCGCCGGTTATTAATAGGTCCGGCGCACGGTCAGTCACACGGACCGCCGGCCAGCCACCGCGCACCGCGCTGGTAGAGCGCCTCGACCTCGGTCCCGACCAGCCCGGGCATGTCGAGCTTGACCTCGTAGCCGATGCCAGCCTGCAGGTAGGCCAGGTGCCGGTAGCCGTCGGGGAACCGCGCCAGCTGGGCCGCGTCCAGTTCCACTCGGGCGGCAGGGTCGACCGGATCGAGCCTGTCCTTCTCATAGATGGGCTGCCGCAGCACCAAGCCCCACCGCCCGGCGCGGCGTTCGAGGAAGTCGTAGAACCGCCCGGTGCAGACCACGTCGCACGGCACCCCGTGCGCCGCGGCGCGCTGCGAGATCGTCATCTTGGTCTGCGCGATCGCCCGGTCGCCTGCCACGTCGACGGAGGTCCCGCCGAGGAAGTGCAGGATCCGCACGCCGCGTTCGAAGCCCTCGCGACTGACCTTGATGAACTCCTCGGCCGGACCCTGGAACCAGGTGGCCATCATCCTGCCGTCGGGATGCCAGACCGTCCTGAACCGATCCCAGTCGCCGGCGTCTCGCCAGACGACCCAGTTCTCGACCAGGTCGCGGATCTCCTGCCTGTCGGCTGCCTGATCGCTCATCCGAAGTACCCGCCGCTCTCAGGCCGCCGCGATCGCGGCGCGCACGGACGGCACTATCTCCTGCGCCCACCGGGCGAGTGCGACCGGCGGCGGCGAGTCATCGGTGGTGCGGTAGATGAACCCGCCAGCGTGGTGGTCGAGCACCGCGGTCGTCAGCTCCTCGATCCACTGATCCGGCGAGCCGCCGATCCAGCGGCCGTCGTCGTCGCGGGTGGCGGGCAGCGGGCCAGACGTGATCCGGCCGCCGAAGTTGAAGATGCTGACGATGCTGGACGGATCGCGTCCGTCCGTGGTCGCTGCCTCGTCGATGAGCGGCCGCGACTCGCGGTAGAGCGGGCTCAGCCAGTCCGACCCGCCGCCGGGCACCCAGCCGTCGGCGAGCCGCCCCGTAACCGCGAGCGCCTTCGGGTGGACGGCGCCCGTCCAGATGGGCGGTGTCGGCTCGGCGGCCGGGGCGAGGTCGGATACGTGGTAGACCGAGCCGCCGAAGAAGACCGGGTCGCCGCCACCAGACAGCGCCCTGACCAGCATGATGGCCTCGGCCATCCCGCGGACCGCGGCTCCGGGCTCCAGTCGTGGCACGCCGAGCTTCACGATCTGGTCCCACATCCCGCCGGCGCCGATGCCCAGCACGACCCGGCCGCCGGACAGCGCGGACAGCGAGGTGAGCGTGCGGGCGAGCAGCGGGGCGGGACGGCTCGGGTTGGTCACTGTGACCACGCCGGTGATCTGGCTCGTGCTGCCGAGCAGGAACGCTAGCGTGGCGTAGGCGTCGAGCTTGTCGCCGAGGTACGGGTGGTCTGCGATGGAGAACAGGTCCAGCCCCAGGCTGTCCGCTCCGGTCACCAGTTCGAGTACATCAGCGGTCCGCGCGGTGTCCGCGCCGTTCCAGGCACCAAGCCCGGCGCCGAAGAGCACATTTCGATCGGCCATGGGCTAATCATCCACCAGAGCTGTCAGTCAGCATGCACCGTGGCGCGCGTCGGCGTGACCTGCCGCGCGGACCGCGACGGCCACCACACCCGGGACCCGATGGTCAGGAATGCGGCGGGCACGAGCACGGTACGAACCAGCAGCGTGTCGAGCAGCACGCCGAGCGCGACAGCGATGCCGACCTCGGCAACGGGCGCGTTTGGCAGCCTGGCGAGGTCGGCGAACGTTCCAGCGAGGACGATGCCTGCCGCGGTGATGACGCCGCCGGTCACGCCGAGGCCGCGAAGCGTGCCCTGGCGAAGGCCGGCCAGCCGCGACTCCTCCCGGATGCGTGCGCTGAGGAAGATGTTGTAGTCGACGCCGAGCGCCACCAGGAAGATGAAGATGTACAGCGGGATCTGCGACTCGATGCCCGGGTAGCCAAGCCCGTAATGGAACACGAGGTTGGACAGCCCGAACGACGCTGCGAAGCTCAGCGCGGTGGTGAGCACGAGGACGAGCGCCGCGATGACGGCCTGCAAGAGCAGCGCGATGATCACGAATATCACCGCCAGCACGAGGGGTATCAGCAGCGCCGCGTCGTGTCGGGCCGCCTGTGTCGTGTCGTACTGGATCGCTGGTCCGCCGCCCACCAGGGAGCCCGGAGCGGCACGGTCGAGCCGGTCCCGCAGCGCCGCGATGGTGGCTGCCGCGCGCGCCCCGTAGGGATAGGCCGACAGGGTGACCGTGTACTGCGAGTAGCTGCCCACCGGGGTGGCCGGCACGACCGAGGCGACGCCCGGGGTGGCGCGGGCGGCGGTCGCGGCGGCAGTCGCCTTGGTCGGCGGCGTGAGCAGGTTGAGTGGGTCGAACGCGCCTGCCGGGAAGTGCGCGGCGAGCAATTGCTGGCCCGCGACGCTGCCCGGATGACCCTTGATGGGTGCCTCGGGGCTGTTGTCGGTGTGCAGCGCGATCAGGCTGGCGCATGCCGCGCCGAGCAGCACGACGGCCGCGAAGGCGACGGGCGCCGGGCGGCGGGCTACCCGCGCACCGATCCCCGACCAGACCCGGGACTCCTCGCGCCCGGTCTGGCCCTCGTGCGGTGCGCGCGGCCAGAGCGCCGCCCGGCCGAAGATGAGCAGCAGGGCGGGCAGGAACGTGGTCTGCGCGAGCAGCGCCGCCACGATGGAGACGGCGCCGACCGGGCCGAGGCCGTGCAGCGATGCCGATTGCGCCGCGAGCAGGCACAGCATCGCGCACGTGACGGTGCCCGCGGATGCGATAAGGGTGGGGAACGTGCGCTTCAGGGCCACTGCCATCGCGTCCTCGGCGGCGCCGTGGTGGCGGAGTTCTTCCCGATAGCGGTGCACGAGCAGGAGCGCATAGTCACTGGCCGCGCCGAGCAGCACGACGGCCGCGAAGGCGACGGGCGCCGGGCGGCGGGCTACC
>JASHTT010000079.1 GCA_030040415.1 Streptosporangiaceae bacterium
CGCGGTGCCGGAGGCGCAGGAAGTCAGCGACCTGATGACGCACCGCGACGGCATCAAGGCCATCCTGGTGGGCCAGCCTTACATCTTCGAAGCCGAGCGTGACGCCGGTGCCATCGAGGTCATGGATGCCTGCAGCGGATACACCGCGAACCTCCCGCTGTCCGGCTACACGGCGACGACGTCCTGGGTCAAGGACAACCCGGTAGCCGTCGCCGACTTCCAGTCGGCAATGGCCCAGGCCCAGGCAGAGGCGTCAATGGTCGGCCCCGTCCAGAAGGTGCTGCCGAAGTTCACCGGCATGACGGTGCAGGACGCCGAACTCGCCACGATCGGTACCTACCCGACCTCCACGAGCGCGAGCGGACTGGAGCGGGTCGACCGGATGATGTGGCAGCTGAGCATGATCAAGGCGCAGGTGAGCATCCCTCAGATGATCGTCCGCTGAGCGCTTGTCCGTCCGGTGGACGGCGCGGTCAGGCCCGACCGTCGAGCCCGAGCTGGCGAGCGATGATCATCCGCTGCACCTCTGAGGTGCCCTCGCCGATCTCCAGCACCTTGGCGTCTCGGTAGAACCGCGCAACCGGAAACTCGTTCATGTACCCGTAGCCGCCGAAGATCTGCGTCGCATCCCTGGCATTGTCCATGGCAGCGTTCGATCCGGTCAGCTTGGCGATCGCCGCCTGCTTTTTGAACGGCGCGCCGGCCACGATCCTGGCCGCCGCGTCGTACCAGGCCAGCCGTGCCGCTTGAGCCCGCGCCTCCATGTCGGCGATCTTGAACTGGATCGCCTGGTAGCGGCCGATCTGCTGGCCGAACGCCACACGCTGCGCGGCATAACGCAGGCTCTCGTCGACGCAGCCCTGCGCCAGGCCGGCCGACAGCGCAGCGAGAGCGACCCTGCCCTCATCCAGCGTCTGCAGAAACTGCGCGTACCCCCGGCCAAGCCCGCCCAGCAGGTTTTCCGCTGGTACCCGGCACCCGGAAAACGCGAGTTCCCTGGTATCCGAGGCGCACCAGCCGACCTTCGAGTACTCCGGGCCGACGGTGAAGCCCGGGGTCCCCGCCGGGACGATGATCGCGGAGATCTCCGGCCGCCTGCTGCTCCGGTCCCCGGCGGCCGGGCCCGTCTTGGCCAGCACCGTCACCACGGACGTGATTGATGTTCCGGAGTTAGTAATGAAGGCCTTGGAGCCGTCGACGATCCACTGCCCCCCGTCGAGCCGTGCCGTGGTCCGCATCCCGCCCGGAATGTCAGATCCGCCGCCAGGCTCGGTCAGGCCAAACGCGGCAAGGCGCTCGCCCTGGCACAGTTCCGGCAGCCACCGCTCGCGCTGGGCAGGCGAGCCGAACCGGTAGATCGGCGTGGCGCCGAGCGCTACCGCCGCCTCCAGCGTGATGGCGACCGACGAGTCCACCCTCGCTAGCTCGTGCAGCGCGAGGCAGAAGGCGAAGAAGTCACCGCCCATCCCGCCGTAGTCCTCGGGGAACGGCAGGCCGAACAGGCCCAGTTTCCCCATTTTCGCCACGATTTCATAAGGGAATTCGGCGCGCTCATAAAAGCCGCCGATCACCGGCGCGACCACCTCGCGGGCGAACTCGGCCACCGTCTGGCGCAGCGCCTCCTGCTCATCGTCGAGCGTGAAGCTGACCATGACTGCGATGCTACCGGCACGAGCGCGCAGGTCACGGCGCCCTGCAAAGGAGCGCGCCGGTCCTGGCACCATCTGCCTGGTCGGGCGCGTTAGTCTCTCATGCGGGCCGCCCCCTGGGCGCCCGTGTCCGGCGGACACCCCTGCACAGGAGGACGCGATGGCGACGCTCACTTGCCCGAATTGCGCGGCCAACGTCAAGCCGGACGATCTGATCTGCTTCACCTGCGGCGCCAACCTGCCCCGGTCCAGGCGGGCCGATGACGACGTGCCCGCGCCTACCACGGTGATGCAGGAATACCTGAAGCCGCAGGAACGACCCGGTGCCATCTCCCCCGCCGTCCTCAGGCTCGCATTTCCGACTGGCAACGTCGAGGTCCCCGCCGGGACGACTCTGCTGCTCGGCCGTGATCCGGCCGAGTCGCTGGTGGCTGCTGCCTTCGCCGACTACGAGAACGTCTCCCGGCGGCACGCAACGGTGGCGATGGATGACCTGGGACACGCGAGCATCCGGGACGAGAACTCGACCAATGGCACGTTCGTCAACGGTGACCGGGTCCTGCCGGGGATAGCCGTCAGGCTCGCCGACGGCGACGTAGTCAGGCTGGCTGCGGACGTGTCCGCGGAGGTCGTGCTGCCGCGCCAGCAGCCCGACCCCTCGTCGCTCAGCCGGCCCGACCCGCGCTGACCTTTACTCTTCGCTGACCACGATGCCCAGCGCCGCCGCGAGCGCAGGCGCGACGAGCGCGAGCTGGCCAGGACTCAGCGTCGCACCGCGCAGCGATCCGGCATCGATGATGACGCCGAGCTGAGCACCGCGCAGGTCGGTGCGGTCCATCGTCACCCTGCTAAAGTCCGCGCGCACGAGCTCGGAGCCCGGGAACGTGCATCGGGTCAGCGTCGCCCCGGCAAAGTCCGTGTCGCGCAGCACGCAGCTGTCAAACGTCACGTCGGTCAGCTTCGATTCGCGGAAGTTCACCGAGTCGAGCTTGCAGCGGCTGAACACCACGTGCTGCAGGTCCGAGCCGTATACCTGCAGGCCGGCCAAGGACGAGTCGAGCACGGTCACCTCCAGCCAGCGACTGTCGGCCATGCCAGTGCCCGTCAGCCGGACGTCGCGCAGCCAGGTGTGCCGCAGGCTGGCGCGCTGCAGTGTGCCGCCGGTCAACGACACGCCCCGCAGCGCACACTCGAGGAACCGCGCGTTCGGCGCGCGCGGCTCATCGAACTCGGTGCGCTCGAACAACTCGGTGTCGTACTCACCGTTAGCGGCAAGGTCGCCGTCGTGCGCCGTCAGGGCGGCCGCGAACGGCAAGTCGCCAAGATCAGCCCAGCGCATCGTCACCCGCAGTCCTCTCTCCCGGCCCGCCAAGGAATCGTGCCACGTCCCGGGCCTCGGCCGCGAGCACAGCCGCGGCGGCTGGCGGCAGCTCGCCGAACGGCTCGAGAGCCACCTGCCCGTCCCGCCACGACCAGATGCCTGCCGCCCGGCCATCGACCAGCGCGAACGGCCGGAACAGCCCGTTGACAGTGACCACTTCCCGATGATCACCCAGAATCGGGCCGCGGTCGGCCCAGCCCAGCAGCACCGGGTCGTAAGCGCCCAGAAGGCGCGGCGGCGGCAGCCCGGCGCCGTCTCGGCGGCCGGCCGCCAACTCGGCCAGGCCGTCCGACCGGTCGGCTAGCTCGCCGGCGATTGCCGACAAACCGCGCCTGGCCTGGCCAAGTGGCAGCCCCGCCCACTGGGCCAGATCGCGGTCCCGAGCCGGGCCGTGGCCCGCCAGGTAACGCCTGGCAAGCCTGGCCAGCGCCACGTCTGGTTCGAGTTGCGACGGCGCCCTGCCGAGCCAGTCCGCGGTCAGCACGTAGGCATGCTGCTTCCCGGCCATCGGCCCGCGGACCACACTGCCCCGCATGCTGGCCAGGGTGAGCATGAAGAGCGGGACGTAGCCGGAACTCGGCAGGCCTGCGACCGCGATGGCGTCGCGCAGCTGCTGACCGGACAGCGGGCCGCTCCGGCCGAGCGCCTTCTCGATGACAGCCACGCCCTTGTCCGCGTCGTTCTCGCTCACGCCGGCCTGGCCGAGGCGGCGCCGGACCGCGGCCAGCAGGTTCGGCCTGACGGTCAGCCTGTGCAGCCACCAGTAGTCCTCGCTGCGAACCAGGTGCAGCGTGCCCCGGTTGAGCCAGGTAATGACCAGCGACCTGTCCTTGCCGAGCGCCCGGTCCACATCGGCAGCCGTCAGGCCGGACGTGCGGGACCGGATGGCGAGCCGGGCCCCGCGCAGGTCCTGTCCCTGGATGGCCAGCAGCCGCCGGGCAACGTCCACAGCCGTGTCCGCCGGCTCTGCGGTGAGCAACTGCGCTCGCAGCCGAGCGCTGAGCCAGTCCGGTTCCGGCAGTGCTTCCACCGGGACATCATCGCGAACCGCACCGACAGTGCGCGATAACGGTGAAGC
>JASHTT010000080.1 GCA_030040415.1 Streptosporangiaceae bacterium
GCAAGGCCGAGCCGTCCCGGATGGCTTGCGGCTCGGTACATTTCACGCCGGGGGCCCGGACGGCCTGGCATTCCCACGCCGTTGGCCAGACCCTGCTCGTCACCGAGGGCACCGCCCTGCTCGGCACCCGCGACGGTCACGTCATCGTGGCCCGGCCCGGCCAGGTCGTCTACACCCCGCCCGGCGAGGAGCACTGGCACGGCGCCGCGCCGGGCGACTTCATGGCGCACATTGCGCTGTACGAGGGAACCGCTGACGGCGACGGCGGCACCTGGCTGGAGCACGTGACCAGCGACCAGTACGCGGCCGCCGCGACGGCGATCACCGAAGCGCCCTGAGAAAGGAATACACCGCCGATGGGCCACGAGTACCTCGCCATTGTCGAGGGATTCGCCGCCCCTGAGCCGACCGTTCTCTCTTCAAGACGGAGGAATGCGCAATGCACACACGGATACTGGGCCAGAACCTGCACGTCTCGGCCCTCGGCCTCGGCTGCATGGGCATGTCCCAGAGCTATGGCCCAAACCCTGGCGACCGGAACGCGATGATCGGAGTCCTGCGGGACGCGGTGGACCTGGGCATCACGTTCTTCGACACCGCCGAGGTCTACGGGCCCTACGTCAACGAGGAACTCGTCGGCGAGGCGCTCGCCCCGGTACGGGATCAGGTCGTCATCGCCACCAAATTCGGCTGGCGGATCGAGAACGGCCGGCCCGTCGGCCTCAACAGTCGCCCCGAGCAGATCAAGCGGGTCGCCGACGCGTCCCTCACCCGCCTGCGGAGCGACGTCATCGACCTGTTCTACCAGCACCGCGTTGACCCTGACGTCCCTATCGAGGACGTCGCCGGCGCGGTTGACGAGCTCGTCCAGGTCGGCAAAGTGCGGTACTTCGGGCTGTCCGAAGCCGCAGCCACGACGATCCGCCGTGCCCACGCGGTACACCCCGTGACGGCAGTCCAAAGCGAGTACTCCCTGTGGACCCGTGACCCCGAGCCGGAAGTCCTCCCTGCCTGCGCCGAGCTCGGCATCGGTTTCGTCTCGTTCAGCCCGCTCGGCAAGGGATTCCTCACCGGCACTGTCAACACCGCCACCGAGTTCAGCGAGGGCGACATCCGCGCCACCATCCCCCGATTCACCGCAGCCAACCGCGCCGCGAATCAGGCACTCGTCGACCAGGTCGGCCTACTTGCGCAGGCAAAGGGGGCGACACCTGGCCAGATAGCGCTCGCATGGCTGCTCGCGCAGTACCCGTGGATCGTGGCGATCCCCGGCACCAGACGACGCGATCGCCTGCAGGAGAACGTCGCCGCGACCCAGATCGCACTCTCCGCCGACGAAGTGGCCGACCTGAATACCACCGCGGCACGCCTCGGCGTGCACGGCAGCCGCTACAACGACGCGCACCTGAACCTTGTCGGGCGATGAGACGCCGACCGGAGTCATGCGGCTCCCGCTTCGCTCCCAAACCCGGCAGCCGGGTACTTGGACCCCGCGCTGACTGCAACTGGACAACCACGTCCAGTGAGCGGCCGGGCGGCTTAGCGTGCTGACAAGCTCGGCGAGTTCGCGAGCACCTCGCGGATTTGGCGAACGATGCCGACGGAGTTGGTGAGCAGGGTCAGGGTGACCCCACCGGGGCGGATTCGCAATTCGGTCTGCCCGCCCCTCGGGGTGATCGTCACCTGCGCCTTTTCCATCCGGTTGTCGCCAGTACCGACCAGGATCGTGTTCGGCTGGCCTTTATGCGAGCCTCGGAAGGCCAACTGGCGGATGCTCATTCCGGGCAGGACGTTGTAGCCGGCTCCGAGGCCATCACGCAGTATCGTGGCCACCTCTTCGGTCGACAGATCTGCCCGGGGAACAGTGACGGTAGGCATGGGTGCTCCTTTTCTCCCATCGGAAGGGTGCACGTCTAAAGTCGCGCGCACGGCCCCTCCGTGGCAGGGGTGGAACCACCCACACCGGCCCGCTACGGCGCGGTGGATTGCGGAGTTAGACCAGACCCGCGCGGAGAGCCAGCCTGGTGAGATCGGCGCGGCGGCGGCAGCCGGTCTTGTCGCGGACTCGGTCCAGGTGGGAGCTGACGGTCCGTGCGGTGATGAACAGCTCGGCCGCGATCTGTGCGTCGGTGCGGCCCCTCGCGACGAGGGTGACCAGTTCACGTTCCCGCGGGCTGAGCCTGGCCAGCCCCGCCGCGCCGTCGAGTGCGGACTCGGGTCCGGCCGGGAGATCCGTCGCCGGCGGCGGCTCCGCCGTGACCAGCAGGGCGTACTCGGCGGCCGTAGCGAGACTCATAGCCGCGCCGCGCTCTTCGGCGGCCCTGGCCCGGGCCTGGCCGAGCTGCTGCCTGGCCTGCCGCCGCAGCATGTCCCGGCGGTCCGGGCTCAAGCCCTTGTGCAGGGTCGGCCATCGGTCGGCCAGGGCGGACATTGCCGCCCACGCCGTGACGGCCTCGGCCGGGCGCCCGGTCGCCGCACACAGATGGGCGCAACAATCCAGGCCGGCGCCCACGAGTGTCCGCACGCCGGTCTGAGTCGCGATGTTGAGCAGCTCGCGTAGACGGGTCGCCGCGTCGCCGGTCCTGCCGACCCGCAAGTCCAAGATCGTCAGGTGCCACAGCACGCCGCAGAGGTTCGCCTGGTCGCCCGCATCCCGGCACGACGTCAGGGCGTCGGCGCAGACCTTTTCGGCGGTGGCCAGGTCGCCGCCCTGGATCAGGACGCCCGTCACGATCTGGCTAAGGCTCCGCTGCAGCGCTCCGGCGTACTCCTTGTCGATCTGCTGCGCCTGACGAGCGAGGCGCAGAGCTCCGTCCAGGTCGCCGTCATACCAGGTGGCCAGGCTGAGGCAGGCCAGCGCCATCGCCTCGAGGCCCCCCAGGCCGGACTGGCGGGCCAGGTCCAGCGCCCGGCGGCCATCCGCAACGGCCTCGGCGATGCGGTCCATCCGGGCCAGCGCCGAGGAGCGGGCCCCCAGGCATAGCGAGAGCAGCGCCGGCCCCGCGGGCGTGGCAGGCCGACAGGGATCATCCAAGGCGTCCCGTACCGCAGTGAAGTGCTCCAGCGTCGCGGGCGCGGCCTCTACCTGGCTCGCCACCTCGCCCAATAGCAGGCGCGCCGCGCACCAGTCGTCGCTGCCGGGATCCGCATATTCGGCCGCCGCGGCCAGCAACGGGGCATGATCGCACAGCCGTCCCCGGAGCTGCCACCATTGTGCCTGGGCCAGCGTCAGTCGCATCGCCAAGCCGGGATCGTGGTCCGCAGCCCAGGCCAGCGCGTAGCGCAAGGAGGCATCCTCGGCGTCAAGATACCGCAGGCCGTCGGCCTCTCGGCTGCGCGTGCGGAGATCCAGAGCGGCCTGCGCGGCTATCGCGGCCGCGTGCGCGGCCAGGGCGCCGGTTGCCTCGCCCTGCTCGCCGAGCTCCGTCAGCAGCCCAGCGCCGTAGGCCCGCAGCGACTCCAGCATCACGTACCGCGACCTGCCGTCGGGCCCGGTGCGCGGCGGCAGCAGTAGTGAGCAGTCGACAAGCCGCGGTACGGCCCAGCCGGCCCGGCGGCCGGCTACCGCCTCGGCCCCATCCAGCGTGAACGGTCCAGGGAACGCGGATACCGCGCGGAATACCCGCTGCTCGGCGTCATCCAGCAGTTGGTAGCTCCAGCGCACCGCGGCAGCCAGTGAACGCTGCCGCTCCTCGGCCAGTCGGTCACCGTCCGTCAGCAGCGAGAACCGGTCGTCCATCCGGTCCAGCAACTGCGCCACGCCGAGCGCGTCCACCCGCGCTGCCGCCAGTTCGATTGCCAGCGGCATCCCGTCCAGCCGTGCCACCAGCCGCGCGACCGTGGCAGCGGTCGCCTCGTCGAGGGCGAATCCAGGATCCACGCGCTGGGCGCGGTCCGCGAACAGCCGCACCGCCTCACTGTGGGGGGCGGCGGCCGGGTCACCAGGATCCGGCAAGCCCAGCGCGCCGAGCCGGCACCGCGCTTCCCCGGCGATCCGCAGCGGTTCCCGACTCGTGGCCAGCACGCGCACGTCATCAGCGCGAAGCAGCAGCCTGCCGCACAGCTGGGCCGCCGCGCCTATCACGTGCTCGCAGTTGTCCAGCACCAGCAGCAGCTGCCGCCGGGCGAGCGCCTCGGCCAGCGCATCGGCCGCCGCCACCGCGGGCAGCTCACGGATCCCCAGCGCCGCTCCCACCACGTGGGCCACATGTGCGGGATCCGTTACCGCTGCCAGCTCCGCCAGCCACACCCCATCGGCGAACTGGCCCGTCACCACCCTGGCCACCTCGCCGGCCAGCCGCGTCTTCCCGGCGCCGCCGGGCCCGGTCACGGTCACCAACCGGTAGCGACCCAGCCGATCGGCGACCTCGTCCACCGCCTCGGCTCGTCCCACGAAGCTGGTCAGCGCGGGGGGAAAGCCGTGCAGGCTTTCCACCGCGTCGGCCACGGCAGACCGCTCCACGCGGTCACCATAGCCGTGCCCGACCCCGTGGTACAGGCCAGCGGTTTGTGAGCCGCAGCTATCCAGCCGGCCGCGCCTCCGCCTGAGGCTCCGGGCGAGACTGAATCAGGTCTCGGTGCTCAGCCCGCGCCGCGCCAAACGGGACCCGCGCAAGCGCCACTTCGTCCAGAAGATGCGGGCGAGCATAAGGAAACTGGCCATGATCCCGGTGGCTCCAAGCGCGATCAGCCGCGGGTCGGACTCGTGCAGGCCGAAGAGCAGGAAGCAGCTCAGTTCGCCGAGGATGAGGGCCCAGGTTCCGGCCGAAATGCCCGTCGGATGTGCTGTCCGGTAAGCGACCCGGAGAGACGGCACAACCTGCACGGCGAACGCTGCTGCGAGCAGCGTCCCTAGACCATCGCGCCCGGCGATGCCATAGCCCGCTGCTAGCGTCGCCGCCCAGCAGCCGATCAGGACCAGTTGCCGCAGCGTCGCCTGTCCTCGACGGGCCAGCATCATCGTGAGCGTCCCAGCGAGCAGCGAAACGCAAGACGACGCGACGAGCGCCGTCCAGTAGTGGGCGAGCAGGAAGTAGCCAAACCAGGCGGCATTGTTCAGCGCCGTGAGCGATGCCCACGACCACGAAAGGCCAGCAGCGTCATCGGTAGACCAGAGCCTGTGGATCTGCGGGACGAACTGCGGAACCCCGAATGCTGCCGCGGCTATGGGCGTGTAGGTAAGCAAATCAGTCATTGGCCGGGCTGACGGTCAGGCTGGCGGGGGAGGGCACAAAAGCAAAATTACATTTAGCCGGCCCAAATTAGTTTGCAGATATTTGCTCTACAGCGGTCTGCGATGAGAGACTCTTTCTCATAGATGCTCTAGACAGGAAGATCCTTGCCGAACTGCTGCCGGCGGGCCGCCTGACGGTAACCGAACTGGCCCAGCGGGTCGGCCTCAGCGTGGCGCCATGCCACCGGCGGCTGCGCGAGCTTGAGCGCACCGGCGTCATCCGTGGCTACCGGGCCGTCATCGATCTCTCTGCGATCGGCATGGGCTTCGAGGTCCTCGTCCAGGTAACCATGGACCGGGAAGACGCGAGCACGATCACGAGGTTCGAGAGCGGCCTCGTCGAGATCCCGGAAGTGCGCTGCGCAGAGCGCCTGTTCGGCGACCCGGATTATCTGCTCAGGGTCGCCACCGCTGACCTGGCCGCTTATCAGGCTCTGCGAGACGAGAAGCTAGCTGCGCTGCCGGGCGTGCAGCGGCTCACTTCGACCATCGTCATGAAGCGTGTCGTAGACGACCGGCCGCTTCCGCCCGGCACAGTCAGCGCCCGATGACCGCGAGGGCGGGAAATTCAGCACGGGCCGAGATCACAAGGGGTGAGCGATGG
>JASHTT010000081.1 GCA_030040415.1 Streptosporangiaceae bacterium
GGCGCCAACTACCAGCAGTCGCCCGTCGGCGCGCTCACCGCGAACCCCGGGTCACTGACCAACGACTACTTCGTCAACCTGCTCGATCTGGGCACGACGTGGCACGCGACGTCGCAGGACGCCAGCATGTTCGAGGGCCGGGACGCGGCCAGCGGGCAGGTCAAGTGGACGGGCAGCCGGGCCGATCTGGTGTTTGGGTCGAACTCCGAGCTGCGCGCGCTCGCCGAGGTCTACGCGAGCGACGACGCGAAAGAGAAGTTCGTCGCCGATTTCGTCGCGGCCTGGCACAAGGTGATGGACCTCGATCGGTTCGACGTCGCCTGATCGACAGCGTGATCGAGACCTGCGGGCCGGCCCGGACGGGCCGGCCCGCAGGGGTTTCCAGAGTTATCCGTGTTGTTCATGTGACGTATGTCACTTTAGTCATTTAGGCGTTTCGGCACCGGCTGCCCGGTTTTCGTCGTCCACTAGTCGGTAACCGACAGCACCCAGGCGCAGGATGGTTGCCCCGAGTAACACGTCGCCTTGACCCGCGGCACATCCGCGTAGCCCGCGTACCAGCGTGCCCCAAAGGGCCGCGGCGAACTGGGTCACAGGACAGCGCATCGAGCGCCCGACGAAGAACCCGAGTCTTGGCTGGTCGTCATCGTTCCCGGCAGTCGCGGCTGCGCGCCACCGGCCGCCACCACCGTCCGCCCTCACGCCCGCCCATCGGCGCCGCGACAGTGACAGCGGTGACGGTGGCAGGTGTCTCGGCTGGGGTCGCGCTGGCTGCGACGGCGAGCCCGTCGGCTGGCCTCGCGGCCGGGCACGGACAGTCCATAGGCGGCTCAGGCAGCGTGCTGACCGGCGCGTCCACCAGGTCGCCGCTGTCCGAGCAGGCGACCCTGTACCGGCAGGAGGCGAGCCGGGCAGTTACGGCGGCCGCGAAAGCCGCGAGGGCCAAGGCCGGCCTCAGCCGTCAGGCCGGCCACCAGCGGAGCTCACGGTCCGCAGGTCAGGCCGGCCAGCGCCTGGCCACTCGGAGCGGCGCCGGCAAAACGAGCCCGGCCCCGGTCGCCGGGCCCGCCAAGCCGTACCAGTTCTACGACGCCGTCGATCCGCTGACCGTGCCCGCCGGTGCCGAGGTCGCCACGTACGCCGACGGCCCGCACCCCACCCCGGTCTCCGAGGTAGCAGGGCGCAAGCAGGTGCTCTGGATCGACATCAACGGGTCGGACCCGCAGGCCCAGGTCCTCGACGTCGAGCCCGGCTGCGCCACGCCTGCCCAGGTGCCCCAGTGGGTGTCGAGCCGGCTGACCGACGTGCCGGGCTCTGTCGCGATCGTCTACACGATGATCTCGGAGTGGTCCGCCGTTCAGTCGGCCGTCGCCTCGCTGCCCGCCCAGATGCGCGCGCGAATCCGCTGGTGGATCGCTGACCCTACCGGCTACCCGCACGTGGTGCCCGGTTCCAACGCCACCCAGTGGTACTGGGGACCGAACTACGACATCTCTACCGCGCTGCCGGACTTCTAGACAGCCCGCCAGCGCAGCGCTCAGGTCGGCCGCGCTTCACAGCACGAAGGGGATCAGCATCTTCGTCGAGCGCTTGTAGTCCGGATAGGAGTCGGGGAATGTGCGGGTCATGTTGCGCTCCTCGACGACGGCGCTGTAGAGGAAGTAGCCGCCGAGGACGACGACGGCGACGAGCCAGTACAAGCTGACCGCCACAGTGGTACCGACCATCGCGAGGATGATGCCGGAGTAGATGGGGTGCCGGACCTTGCGATAGGGACCGCTCGTGACCAACTCTGGCTCGTCTTTCCTGGTCATGGGCATGCCCCAGTTCCGGCCGAGGTAGACCCTGGCCCAGACCGCCAGGCCGAGCCCGAGCACGAAGACGGCCAGGCCGATGCCCTCCAGAAGCGAACTGTGCACAACCGCGTGCGGCCCCTTGAACACCCTGGTGCGCACCAGCAGCAGTACGAGCAGGACGATCACCACTCGGACGCCGACAAACCGGCCCCACGGGGTTTGCCCGGACTTGGCATCGGCGGCCACGACCAGCCAGTAGATCCAGAAGACGACCCAGCCCACGAGGATGACGAGGTCGATGACTTGCATGCGGGTAGCTCCCTAGCAGACTGCCCCGGCGGTGCGCGGCGTGCGGACACGGTTCGCCGTGGACGCCACGTTCCCAATCTAAGCCGCAATGATCACGCGCGCCGGTCCACGGTGGTTGCCTGTTAATAACGGGAACGGGCTGGCCCACCGCGCTGCTGTCGTCGGCAGCGGCCGGACGGGCCAGCCACAGCCAAACCGTGTGGGTTTCCACGTTTCGGACGCAGCGCCACGGGGCGCATCGTGTCCCCATGAGAAGCTGGGGATCCGAATGTCGTGCAGTTCGAGCCGCCGTAACTCACGGCCCACAGGCTTGGCGCTCTTCGGCGGCCGCTGTTGCTGCCGGTTCGCTGGCCATCGTTTTCCTCGCTGCGGCGCCGGGACTCGCCTCGGCCGCTCCCGCCGCCAGTGCAGCATCCTCCGCCAGGCACGCGGCGTCGTCAGCCGTCCGAGCCAAGGGGTCGTCCTCGGCGTCGGTTCCGGTCGAGCAACCCGCGCAAGGCACGATCTTCGTGACGAACGGCACGGACTCGTCGATCACCGAGTACGCACCTGGCTCGACCGGCAACGCGACGCCTTCGGCCACGATCTCGGGTGACGACACCGGGCTGGACGACCCGGCTGCGATCGTCGTCGACCCGGCCGGAGACGTCTTCATCGCCAACGAGAACAGCAGCACGGTCGAGGAGTTCGCCCCGGGAGCCAGCGGGGACGCCACCCCGGCGGCGACGATCTCCGGCTCGAACACCGGTCTCGACGGTCCGGACGGGCTGGCGCTCAACGCGGCCGGAGACTTGTATGTGGCCAACCTAGATGGGGATTCCGTCGTCGAATTCGGCCCAGGGGCAAGCGGGAACGCCACGCCTATATTGACGCTTTCGAGTTCAGGTATCGAGGACGGCTCTCCGCTCGACGGCCTCGCGTTCAACTCCGCTGGAGACATGTTCGTTGCCATGTCTGCCGACGACGGGGTGGGCGAGTTCGCGCCCGGAGCCAGCGGCGACGCTGGCCTCGTAAACTGGATCGCAGGCGCTTCCGATGGTCTGTACGACCCGGTCGACGTGGCGATCGATTCCTCGGGCAACCTATGGGTGGCCAATAGCGGCAACGGGTCGATTGGTGAGTACCCGCCGGGGGCGAACGGAGAAGTCTTTCCGGTCGACACGATCTCTGGCTCGGATACCGGGCTGAGCTATCCCGACGGTTTGCAGTTCGACGCTTCCGGGAACCTCTGGGTCAGCGACCAGAACGCAGAATCCGTCATGGAGTTCGCGCCCGGGGCGACCGGGGATGCGACCCCCACGACCACCATTACCGGCTCCGACACCGGGCTGGACGGCCCGTCCGATCTGGCTGTCGCCGGCGCCCCGCCGACGCCGACCAAGCTAGCGTTCGTCGCCCAGCCGTCCAAAGGCTCGGCTGGCGCTCTCCTGGCCGAGCCGAAGGTGGCGGTGGAGGACGCGGCGGGCGACGTACTAACCGGCAACACCTCGAAGGTCACGCTGTCGATCAAGGCCGGGACCGGGGCTAGCGGCGCGACGCTGAAGTGCACCTCGAACCCCGTGGCTGCGTCGGGCGGCGTTGCCGCGTTCCCCGGCTGCAGGATCAACCTTGCCGGCAGCGGCTACCAGTTGCAGGCGACGGACGGGAGCCTTGCGGCGGCCGACTCGAGTGCCTTCACTATCAATCCCGGGCCCGCATACAAGCTGGCCTTCGTCACCGAGCCGTCCGGAGGCCAGCAGTTCCTGGCGCTGTCCCCGCAGCCGGCCGTGGCGATTGAGGACCGCGAGGGCAACGTGGTGACCAGCAACACCTCGAAGGTCACGTTGTCGATCAAGGCCGGGACCGGGGCCAGCGGCGCCGCGCTGATCTGCACGTCCAACCCTGTTGCCGCGTCCGCCGGGATCGGCACGTTCGCCCGCTGCGCCATCAACAAGGTTGGTAACGACTATCAGCTGGCCGCCAGCGACGGCTCGCTCGTCGCCGCGACCTCCGCCAAGTTCGATGTCACGCTGCAGGTGATCTCCAGTTTCACCTGGAGCAGCAATCCGATAGCGGCGCCTGCGAGCCTGGGCCCGGACACGACCGTGACGCGGACGGTGACAGCCCTCACCGCGGCCGGCCGCCCGGCCGCTGACGTCCTGGTCTACGTGTCGCTGATCAAGCCAGCGCCCAGCATCGAACCCGTTGGCTTCACGGATAACTCTTCGGCAACGTGCGGAACCGGCAAGAACATCGTCCGGCTGCCCGCCTACTGCCAGGCCAACTCCGCTGGCGAGGTCGAGGTCACCTACCAGACCTCCAGCCACCGCGAGCTGGGCAGCGACGAGCTGATAGCCGCCGTGGATCCCTTCGGCACCGACCAGGCAGCCGATCCGTACACTTACTCGGCACCGGTCGGCACCCCGATCGCCTCCTACAGCTGGAACCCCGATCCGATAGCCCCGGCTGAGTCGCTGGCCAGCGGCGAGTCGGTGCCGATCACGGTCACCGCGCTAAGTGCAGAGGGCAACCCGATCCCCGGTGCTCCCGTCTACCTGAGGCTGACCGAGGCACCAGGCAGCAACGCAAAGATCTCATCATCATGCAACGGCACAACTACAGCCGAGAGCGTTCCCGGGCTCGCAGCTCGCCCGGCCAGCACGCCGGCCCCGTGCAGTACGGGACGCTCTGGCAGCCTGACCATCACCTACACCAGTTCTACCAAGACGCCGACGGGCGGCAGTGACGGCGTCACCGCTGGCTACCCGAAGGTCCAGGAGGTCACCGACGTCTACAGCTACGACTAGCAGGCGCGAGCCGCGCACCGTACTGGGTCAGCCCAGGACGGTGCGCGGCAGCTTTTCGGGATCGACCTTGGACCTCGGCTGAACCACGGTGAAGCTGCGGCGATGCCAGGCCTGGTAGCCGACCTTGTGCCGGTCGCACCAGGTCTCGAACCTGCGGAGTGTCCTAGATCTGCTGACGAACAGGTAGGCGGGATCGCGGCTGGCGCTCACCGTGGCGGCGATGAGCGGATCGCGGTCGAGTTCTAGCGACGCGACCTTCGTCCGCTGGCCGGTCTCGAAGGTCACTCGGTAGGCGATCCAGTAGGGCGCGTAGGCGTCCCGGACGCCGTGCTCAGAGAGAAGTGCCAGCAGGGGCGAGTCGTTGGCGGGCATGGGCACATCGGGCGTGGGCAGGCCAACGAGCACGGAGCCTGGCTCGTCGTGCAGCCCGATTGCACCGAGCAGGGCGACGCATCCGAGGCCGGCCGTCCAGACGAGCCAGCGCGCTGGTCCCAGCCTGGCGGCCGGGCCGGCTGGCCGGATCGCCTGGGCCTGGGGTGCCACGGCCGGGTCTTGCGCACCTGCCGGCTGCGCGTTCCGGCTACGTCCCGCCATGTCGCGGGTCAAGCGCTGCAGCGACGCGCCGGCCCGCTCCAGGCCGGCGCCGATGAGCAGCGCAGCCATCGGAACCGCGAAAAGGGCGTAACGGCCCTGGCCGGCATGGTCGGCGAGCGGGATGAATGCATACAGGAATGGCAGCAGCGCCAGCGTTATGACAGGGAGCGTGCAGCGCGCCGCCCGGCCGAGGATCACCTGCCAGGCCGTGGCGACTAGCGCGGCAGCGGCCGCCCAGGCAAGGACCTGGCCGGCGTGCCCGCCTAGCCACGCGAACGTGCCCTCAACTCGGACGCTCATCGCGATCGGGGCTTCCGTCGTGAAGAACTGCCGGAACCGCGCCGGGGCGCCGCTCAGCAGGTCGGCCCGGTATCCCGGCATGTGCAGGTTCCGCCAGTCGTGCATTGCTCCGTAGATCACGGCGGGCAGGCCGCCGAGTAGCGCGCCCGCAGCCCCGGCGAGCAGCCGCCGCCCCAGCCGCCGGAACGTCGGGATGAGCCAGACCGCCACCGGAATCAGCAATTCCAGCGACATCGGGCTCGACCACACCGCAAGGCCGCAGAGCAGACCAGCGAAGCCGCAGTTTCGCCAGTCGTCGTCGCCCTGGCGGATCCGCGCCAGCGCACCCACCGCGCAGAGGGCGATCGCCAGCCCGATCATGTACGTGCCGCCAGGCTTGACGGAGCGCCACAGGAACGACGCTGGCCACACCCAGAAGGCCAGCGCCCCTAGCTGCGCCGCCGGCTCTCCGACGATGTGCCGGCCGGCCCGCCACAGCGCGATGGCGCACAGCGCGCTGGACAGCGCCGTGGCCGCGAGCAGCTGACTCGTCCCGGTGCCCGCGACCGCGAACACGATCGCGGTCAGCACGGCCTCGAGGCTGCCTCCGTATGACTGGCCCCACATGTATACCGACAGCTGCCCGTGGTGGAGCAGCCTGAGCGCCATCAGCCCGATGACCGCGCCGTCCGAAGTGAGCGTGCCGACCGTGTGTGCGGCCGCCCACCAGCGCTCAAGGGCGCCCAGCAGGATCACGGCCAACGTCAGGTAAAGCGGCACCCGGGCGGGTGCTGCCGGATTGCCAAGCCGGTCGCGCCTGGCTGCCTCGATGGGCTGCGCCGTCGCATCCACCTGGCGAATGTTCCCGCTGCGGGCCCACTCGGCGCATCCCTCGCGATGCCTATTCACATTAGCCGACAGTTGTATTGCGTCTACGACCTCCGGTGGATGCCGCGACGCAGGAGCCGTCACAAGCCGATGAGCACGATTCCGGCAGCGATCACCATGGCGGCCGCGACTCGCCGCCGCCCGAAGTCCTCGCCGAACGCGGCGACGCCGATGATCGCGGCGAATACGACGCTGGTCTCCCTGATCGCGGCGACCTCCGCTAGCGGCGCCCGCGTCTGCGCCCACAGCACAATGCCGTACGCGACCAGCGACAGCGCGCCAGCGAGCAACCCGGAGTCCCTCGTCGTCCGGTCGCGCCAGGCCGCGACCGGACGTTTGATTGCCGCAACGATGGCGACAGGCGGGCCCTGCAGGAGGAACAGCAGGCCCGCGTACGCCCAGGGATCGCCCGCACGCCGGACGCCGAGTCCGTCCACGATCGTGTACGCGGCGATCGTGAGGCCAGTCAGCACCGCCGCGGCCACGGCCGGCAGGTCGTCCCGGCTCAGCCGGCCGGCCGAGAATGCCAGGCTCATCAGGCCTGCGGCCAGCGTCAGCACGCCGGCCAGCGCCAGAGGGCTGAGGTCCTCGTGGGCGAACACGAAGGCGCCGGCCGCGACGACGAGCGGAGACGTGCCCCTCGCTATCGGATACGTCTGGCTGAACGCGCCGAGCCGGTAGGTGTTGATCAGCGCCAGGTCGTAGGCCACGTGGATGGCGGCCGAGATGACCGCGAAGGCGATCGCCGGGCCGGCGGGCATGCCGGTGAGCGCGAGCACCAGGCCGCCACCGACGCTGGCCGCGACGCCGATCCAGCCGAAGGCAGTGAGCCTGTCGGCGGCACGCTTGGCGATGGCGTTCCACACGGCGTGCAGCGCGCCAGCGCCGACGACGGCTGCGAGTACTGCGAGGGTTAGGTGCGGCTGCGGGGTCACCGGTGCACCGGACCCGAGGGCCGCTGGTCAAACAGGACGGGACGATCGATGAGCACTCCGGAGGCTCCTTCTGCCTGACCCGGCGTCAGCCGGGCATGCCGATATGAGCCCTCGGGGCTTTTATCCCGTCAGGTGTTCACCCACTGTGCTCCCTGGTCGACGGCGAAGCCGTCGGCTGCCAGTAAAGCTCAGCAAGTTCCTGGCGCCGCTTGGTCCAGACCGCCCGTTCCCCTGATTGTGGTCAGCTGGCGGCGGGGGAAAGCGCGGAACCCTAGGCGCAACCACATGCTGCCCATAAGGGTATCCCGGCCACGGCTACGTTGCCCGGCAACGCGCTACGCCAACTCGGCTAGCACGGCCCTGGCGGCGTCCTCGCCGGAAGAGACGGCGCCATCCATGTAACCCGACCAGATAGCCGCGGTTTCCGTGCCGGCCCAGTGCACCGGGCCGATGGGCGGGCGCAGGGCGTGCCCGTATCTCGTCCAGACGTTCGGGCCGAACAGCGTGCCGTAGCAGCCGCCGCTCCACCGTTCCTGCTGCCAGTCCAGCTCGATGAACCGCTCCGGCTTCGCGGCCCGCTGGCCGAAGTAGCGCACCAGCGAGTCGAGTACCGCCTGACGCCTGACCTCGGCCGGCTGCCTGCCCAGCCTGCGTGCCTCGTCGCCCTCCAGGAACGCCAGCAGCACGCCGGGTGACCCGTCCGGCGGCGAGTTGTCGAAGACGACCCTGGAGCCCTCGCCGTCGCCGGTGGCCTGGCCGGACAGCCCGTCCTTGCGCCAGAACGGCTCGTCGTAGATGACCTGGCACTTGATCACCGAGCCCATCGGGGTTCGCTGCGTGAGCTGGTCGCGCCAGTGCGGCAACGCGGGCTCGTACTCGATCCGCCCGGCAAGCAGCGGCGGCAGCGCCACCACGATTCGCCGGCCGTCGAACTCGCCGGCCGGGGTCGTGGCGGTTACCTTGCCGGCCGTGACGGCAATCCGGCTGACCGGCGCGCCAAGCCTCACGACGTCGCCGAGCCTGGCCGCCAGCCGCTCGGCGATCAGGGCCGAGCCGCCGTCGAACCTGTCCTGCTGGGCGCCGCCCGACGTGTCGATCAGCCGCTGGAACGAGCCACCGGAGTGGCTGTAGAACAGCACGTGCAGCATCGAGAGGTCACCAGGCTCGGCGGCGAACACGGCTTCCGCGCCCAGCGCGAGCAGCGTTCTGGCGCTCCTGCTCGCGGTGTTCCTGCGCACCCACGTCTCGAACGTCTGGCTGTCCAGCCGCTCGGCGGACCTGGCGGTCCACGGTGCCTCCGTGGGCACCTTCTTGGCCATCGCCTCCAGCCTTGCCTGGGCCTGGCCGACGTCGGCGAGCACCAGCGGGCTCAGCCGCGGGATCGTGCCCGAGTACAGCCCTCGCTTGCCGTTGAAGTGCAGGACCTTCTTGCCGGTGTCGTACGTGGGGAACGTGCCGATGCCGAGTTCGCCAGCCAGCGCGAGAACTCTGTCCTGGGTGGGTCCGGCCCATTGGCCGCCCATCTCGACGATCTTGCCGTCGCCTATCTCCTGGTTGACGATGCGGCCGCCGACCCTGTCCCGCGCCTCGAGCACCAAGACGGAGCGGCCGGCCGCCAGGAGGTCCCTGGCCGCCGTCAGCCCGGCCAGCCCGGCGCCGACCACCAGGACATCGGCGGAATCTGTCATGTCTGCGCCTCCAGGGAGCCAGATCGGTCGGAGCGATCTTATGGGGGTGGGACTGGTGCCGCTGTGGCGGCACCAGTCCCACCCCCATGGATGATCTTCGCGGGAGCAGATCCGGCATAACCGGCTAAAGGCGGCAACCTTCGGTCAGCGCAGGAATGCCGAGATCCGCTCTCGTAGCGAGGCGGCGTCGAGGCCGTGCGCGGCGGCATGCTCGACAGGAGTTCCGTAGCGGCGGAGCTCGGCCCGGCCGACACCGAGCCCGAGGACACGGTGCGGCAGGTCCATCAGCGCCTCGTCGATCTCGCGGTTGGACGTCCCGGCTAGGTAGGGCTCGACAATCACGACGTCCGCGCTCCCGGATGCTGCCACGGCGCCTTGGAGCGCGCCGGCGTCAAACGGCCTGACGGTCACCGCGTAGAGGATGGTTATGTCCTGGTCAGCGACCGCGTCCAGCACTGGCTGCAGCATCGGCCCGACTGCGATCACGGTCCCGCGGTGCCCTGTACGTGCCACCAGGAACCGGCCCGGCGCCACTGGCTGTGCCTGCGCGTTGCTCTCGCCAGAGAGCCGCAGGTAGACGCGGTCGTCGCCAGCCACCGCGTGTCTCAGCAGTCTGTCCGCTTCGTCGGGATGCCCGGGCACGTGGATCGTCCAGCCGTCGAGCGTGTCGAGCAGGGCAACGTCGCCTGGCGCCTGGTGGGTGCGGCCCTCCGCGGACATGTCGTACGAGCTGCCGTAGCTGACCAGGACCGCCCCCACGCCCTGGTGCCCGATGTCCAGCTTCACCTGCTCGAACGGCCGCTCTACCAAGAATGACGGGAACGTGTGCGCGATCGGGCGCAGCCCGGCCAGGGCAAGACCGCCGGTCACGCCGATGAGCAGTTGCTCGCGGATGCCGACGTTGATCACCCGGCCGGGATGACGCGCCGCCGCAGGCTCGAACTGTGAGTCGGTGATGTCTGCCAGTACCACGAGGACCCGCGGGTCGTGATCCAGCAGTTCGGTGGCGGTCGCCACGAACCGCTCGCGCATGGTGTCCATTGCGGCTTCCTTACCTGACGTTCGTCGCCGGGCGGGCGACTGCTGAGTTCTTGGGCTCGACCACGGCGATCACGGCGTGCGGCCGTCCTTCGTGTGGAGAGATGAATGCTGTCTCCAGCGCGTCGTGGTCGCGACCGTCGACCTTCACGACCGACCAGCCCTCGCGCTCGAACCGGGTCCCGACTCCGCCGGACCAGCCGTAGGTCGACGAGGCGTTGTCGACAACGACGGCGTTCAGGTTGTCCAGGCCGATGGCCCCGGCGAACGCGATGGCCTCGTGGTTTGAGCCCTCGTCGAGTTCGGCGTCGCCGACCAGCACGAACACGCGCGGCGTGCGCAGGTCCTGTGCGCGCAGCCCGAGTGCGGTGCCGACGGCCAGGCCAAGTCCGTGGCCGAGCGAGCCGCTGCCGATCTCCACGCCGGGAATTAGCGTCCGGTCCGGATGGTGGCCGAGCGGCGAGTCATACCCGGCGAAGCCGGGCAGCAGGTCCCGGCCGATGAAGCCCTTGGCCGCGAGCACCGCGTAGTAGGCCGTCGGGCCGTGGCCCTTCGACAGCAGGAACCGATCGCGGCCCGGCGCGTCCGGATCGCGGGGATCGACATTTAGCACCCGGTCGTAGAGCACCCACAGCGCGTCCCTGGTGGATGTCGAGGCCGGGTCGTGTTTCTCGTCACCGGTCATCAGCGCCATCAGCGCCCCGAGGTCGCGGTAACCGTAGCGAGCTGACTGCTTCGTTGTCATGTCTAGCATGCTGCAACTTAAAGCCGACTTGAAGTCAAGGGCTTATCATCGGCAGGCATGGCAGAGCTTGCGAACCGCGTCACGATCGGCGAGTTCGCTCGCCGCGCCGGGGTCGCCCCGTCGGCCCTGCGCTACTACGAGCAACTCGGACTGATCTGTTCGGAACGGACGTCGGGCGGGCAGCGCCGGTACGCGCGGGCCATGCTGCGCAGGGTCGCCTTCATTCGGGCCGCTCAGACCGTCGGGCTCAGCCTGGATGAGGTGCGGGCGGCCATCGCGCGGCTGCCAGACGAGCGCACGCCGAACAAGACCGACTGGAACAAGGTCTCCGTTGCCTGGATCCGGCGGATCGACGAGCGGATTGCCGAACTTGAGCGGCTGCGGACGACGCTGGATGGCTGCGTCGGCTGCGGCTGCCTGTCGCTGCGCACCTGCAAGCTCTATAACCCGGATGACACCGCAGCCACCCGGGGGTCCGGGGCGCGCTGGCTGCTCGGCGACGAACCGCCCGCTTAGTTACCTGATCCACTGCCGGTCAAGCCCGGTCGTCTGGCGCACCCGCTCAGGGCTGGCTGTCCAGGAACGCGGTCACGACAGAGACGAACTGGGCGGCGTCGTCGAGCCAGGGATAGTGGCCGGCCCGAGGCTGAATGACGAACTGGGCCGACGGAATCAGCCCGGCGAGGTCCGCCAGCACACTCGCGGGCCACTGCAGGTCGTAGGCTCCGGCGAGGACGAGCACCGGCGCGCCGACCGATGCCAGCGCGGCGCGTGTCGCCGGGGGATCGAACGCACCGTCGGCGGCGAAAAGGGCAGCTGCGGCGTCGTTCGCCTGCGCCTGCCTGGCCGCGTCATGAGCCTGCGCGGCCGCGTCCCACCGGCCGTAGAAGAACGGCGCCAGCGCGCTCCAGTCGTCGTCACTCTGCGAGCCGGCCTCGATCCTGTCGAAGGCGGCCACCGCGTCGGCGTACCAGGGCTCGTCGCGCCGTAGCCCCGTCACCTCATGCCGGGCCGCGCTGTCAATGCTCAGGCCGACGGCACGCCCGCTGGGCGTGATCAGGGCGAGCCTGCTCACCCGGAGCGGTTCGCTGGTCGCATACAACATGGCAATGCTGGCGCCTGCCGAGTGAGCCAGCAGGTCAGCCTTCTCGAGCCCGAGGTGGTCCTGCAGCGCGCGCAGGTCAGATACGAGCCGGTCGCATCGGTAGCTGGCCGGGTCGGCCGGGACGCCCGAGTTGCCGGTACCACGCAGGTCCAGCATGATCAGCTGCCGGCGCTCGGACAAGCCGCCGAGGTCGCCGAGATAGGCGGAGGCGCACATCGGGCCGCCCGGGACGCACACCAGCGGGGGACCGTCGCCAAGCACGTGGTAAGCGAGGCCGGTTCCGTCCTCGGCCTGACAGGTAGGCATTTTCCCGATGCTCGCAGCAGCAATCCGCAGCCGCAACCGCTTAGTCACGCCGCACCCCGCGGCAGGTTGCCGACGGTGCGACGGTAAGCGGATCTTCAAAAGCCGGTCACGTTAAGTCACCGAACGGCAGCATCTGGTGTACAGCGGGTAGCCGCGGGAAATGGCTGGGAATCGGGGGAGAACTCCGAATCCGCAACGGGGGGAATGCATGCACCGCAAGCTCGACATTCTGGCGCCGAAAGGCTACGTCGTGCTGAGTGACCGGCGGGGACCGGCCATACCGTCGGCCGAGTGGGAGTCGCTTGACTACATGGACTGGAAGAGCGGTGGCGACACGAACTTCGCGCCGCTCGCGTCCGCCACCGGCGAGATGGACTGCCGGGGCTTCTGGGACCATGGCAAGCCTGACAAGGACGGCGTCTGGACCAGTAACGGCAAGATCGCACCGAGCCTGGTCGGCTATGTGCGCGGGATCGGCGGCAACTTCGGCCGGGTACGTGTCATCAAGCTCAACCCGAGCGATGAGGCGACCGCGCTGCGCAACCTGCACCTCGACGACAACAACCGGCTCAACCCGGACGGCGACGGCTGGGTCGTGCGGTCCTGGCTCGAGCTGGACAACACGCCAGGCCAGTCGGTGTTCATCCTGCGCGAGGAGAAGGACGACCCGTCGACCGAGACGCGCATCCCGCTGCACCCCGGCATGCAGATGGTGATCGACACCGAGCGCCTCTGGCACGTGGTCTGGCATCCGGGACCGCGTCCGCGGTACGCGCTGATCACGTCCTGGGAGAGCGACGACATCATCGACCGCTGGATGACCAGGGAACTCGCGGATGTCCCCGCGCAGGGTAGCCGGGCCGCCATGGCGGGCGGACGGAAGGTCGCCGCTACTGCCAGGAAGCGCTAGCCGCTAAATGCCGGGCCAGCTCGTCGGGTAGCCCGCGGGCAGGAGCCCGAACGGGGCGGCAGACCGGTTGAGCGCGGCGGGCACGCCGAGCGCCTGCAGCAGTTCCTCGAAGTTCAGCCCGACCTCGGTTGGGAACGGGCCGCCACCGCTGATGCTGCCCGCGGCCGGCAACTGTGACTCCGCGGACTCGCTATCCGGCTGCGCCCACCCGGTCTCGATCCCGTCGCCGCCGTTGTACATGTTCCCGATGACGGTGTCCGGCGTGACCTGCTGGCCTACCTGGACTGTGGACGTCACGTCCTCGGCCAGGTAGACGATCAAGCCCGCGTCCGGGCCGTCGGTGAGCCGGTAGGTGATCCATCCGCCGCCCGGCCAGCCGGACGAGTCGTCCGTCGCGCTGGTCACAACGCCATCGCCGAGGGCGTAGACCGGGCCAGCGCCGGCGAAGTCGACGCCCATGTCGATGCGCTCGGGTACTAGGTCGGTGACGCTGCGCAGCGGGTTGAGGTAGGCCGCCGTGGTGGCCGTAGGCCTGCCGGTTCTCGCGGACGGCCTTGTCGTTGTCGGCCTGCCGAACGTTACGTCCTGGCTCTCCCGGCGGAGCCGGGCGGCCGCGCGTGCCGCGGCGAGCCGAACGTCGGAGAAGCCGCTGGTGCTCTTGCTGAGGCTGACACCGCTGCCAGGGACCACGAGCTGGGCGCCCCGGTCCGGCGGGGTCGGCGCCTGAGCGGCGATGGCGTGCATGATCGTCGGGGCGGCGCCGCCGGCGATCAAGGTCGTGCCGGCCACCGCCGCGGCCGCCAGCCGCGCTGGCTGCACTGCCGTCGTCAGCGCTGACGGCTTGCGGTGACGGGAGGCGACCGGGCGGTGAGAGTGCGATGTCCTGCGGTGCCGGGCGGTGCTGCGTGACACGGCTGAGCTTCCTGTCAGGCGCTCTTCGCGGCGCTCTGCGGTCACCTCTGCGCGCCTGCCCTTGGCCAGTCTCGGCCGGTGGCGGGCGGCGTACGGACGCCCGGGCGGGTTCAAGGCAACGGGAGGCACCGAAGCGGGTGACCATCGCGCACGCTGGGTGTTCTGCCTGACTACCCTGCACCCCTATCGGCCGCGCCGTACGCGAATCCGCTAATCCTGAATGTGACCTAGGTCACTCAGAGAACTCGGGTCAGCACGCTGCGCGACTGGCGGAACGGGGCAAGAGCGAGGAAACTGCCAGGCAGGCGGTGTCCGAGCGGGTTGGGCGGTGCCGGCTCGCCGTGAGGGGCACCGGGAAGGTCGGCCATGCTCCTGCATGTCAAGATCAGCAGCAGTCCGCCCGGTGGCCGGCCTGCGCGCGGCTTAGCCCCGGGTGCTGCGCTCGCTGCCGCCCGCGCGGCGCTGGCCGGGACCATGCTGGCTGGTGTTGTTCTGCTTTCTAACGCGGGGATCTCCAGCGCGGAGCCAGCTGCCTATCCAGGGGTAAACGGCCTCATTGCCTTCGTGCGGGCAGGCGACATCTACACGATCAACCCGGCCCATCCCTCAGCGAGCCCGACAAGGCTGACCAGTGGCGGTCACGCGGCCGGCCCGCGCTGGTCACCGGACGGCAAGCGGATCGCCTACCTCGACCGCGGGAACCTGTGGGTGATGGACGCCAACGGCAGCCACAAGACCCGCCTGACAGACTCCGCGCCGGCTGACACCGACTCGCGGCCGTCCTGGTCGCCTGACGGGGACTACCTCGCGTTCGTGCGCACCGCGCGCGGGGACTCTTACGGCTACCTGACCCGCTACACGCTAGCGTCCGGCAAGCTGCAATCCTTCACCACGACAGTCAACGGTCACCTCATCAAGGTAGCGGCGCTGGCCGCGCCGGTGGCCTGGGCGTGGGCACACGGTGTTCCGCCCAAGACGGCGTACGGGTCCTACATCGCCTACGAGGGAGCCGCGACCCTCTGCCCGTTCTCGCACGAGTACTGCCTCAACCTGCTGGGCTTCCCCACCCAGTCCGGCTACCGGAACGGCTTCCCTTCGGCCGAGGAAGCCGGCACGAAGTTCCGGCTGACGGAACCCGACTGGTACCCGGTCGACCCGGAGTACACGACGGACTTGATGACAACCCAGGAGGACTGCCACGGCGGGACGTGCACCCCCGTCGGGCTGGACGAGCAGGTTCTCGCTGCCCCGCAGTACCCCGGCGCCTTCGAGGGCGTGTACTCGCCGGACGGGACACGCATCGCGTTTGTGCGGACCTCGCGCGGTCACGCCGAGATCTACCTGGCCGACGTCTCGCCGCTGGCTGGCTCTACCACCAGCCTGACCGTCGGCAGTCAGCCGGACTGGCAGCCGGTGCGCGTCGCGTCGGGGGGCTAGGCGCCGCCTGTCGGGTGATGTTCGCCGGACCGATGAGCAACCGCGCCCACGGACGATGTACAGCTACGGAAATGTCGCGGCTGGTTGCCCGCACATCGGCCGGTACCGGCGGTACACCAAGGGAGGCAGGAACGATGGACTTCAAACTCGAGCTCGTGGTCGTCCCGGTATCCGACATCGACCGGGCCAAGGACTTCTACGAGCACATGGCAGGCTTCCAGGTGAACGTGGACCACCGGCAGGGCGAGGACTTCCGGGTCGTTCAGCTGACCCCGCCAGGTTCGGCGTGCTCGATCGCGCTGATACGGAACCCGCAGGCAGCTGGGTCGCTGCAGGGGCTGCACCTCGTCGTCTCGGACATCGACCAGGCGCGCGCCGAACTCACCGGCCGCGGCGTTCAGGTCAGCGACCTGTTCCACTTCGGCTCGGATGGCCAGTCTCCGGGGCCGCATCCCGAGCGCGCGAGTTACGGCACGTTCCTGTCATTCAGCGACCCGGACGGCAACGGGTTCTTGGTGCAGGAGGTCCACCCGAATGTGCCGGGGGCGTGACGGCCGCTGCGCACGGGGACCCCGCCGGGCAGCTCGCCGTCGTCCCGGCGGCGGGCGACGAGCGCGACGCCGCTTAGGTCGAGGCTGACTGTGCCGAGCGGCTGGTTTTGCCGGCAGGCCGGCGTCGCTTGTCCCGGACATAGATGACTGCTTGCTTCTCGCCGCCTGGGCTGCGGCGGTTCAGCTCGAACAGGGTGGTAACAGCCATCAGGTCGCTGAGCTTCGCATACCCGTAAGTCCGGGAGTCGAAGTCCGGGCTCTGGTTGGTGAGGATCTGCCCCACTGATGCAAGCGCGGCCCAGCCGTCGTCGTCAGACGCGGCTTCCACCCCGTTGCGCAGCTGGCTGACCAGCGCGGTGTCCGATTTGAGTTGCGCCGGAGAGCGGCGCGTGACGGGTGCGGCGGCGCCGCTGGGCGTCGTTCCCTCATGGTCGGCGTAGGCGAGGTTCTCGATGTAAATGAACTTGTCGCAGGCGGCGACGAAAGCCTTGGGTGTTTTTCGTTCGCCGAACCCGTACACGGTCAGCCCGGACTCGCGGATGCGCGCGGCCAGCCTGGTGAAGTCGCTGTCGCTGGACACGATGCAGAAGCCGTCGAAGCGGCCCGAGTACAGCAGGTCCATCGCGTCGATGACCATGGCCGCATCGGTGGCGTTCTTGCCCCGCGTGTAGGCGAACTGCTGGATGGGCTGGATCGACTGCGCAAGCAACTGGTCCTTCCAGCCGCGCAGGTTTCCTGTCGTCCAGTCGCCGTAGGCGCGCTTGACGTGGGCAGTACCGTACTTCGCTATCTCCGCAAGCAGCGCCTCGACGATCGAGGGCTGGGCATTGTCAGCGTCGATCAGCACCGCCAGCCGCGCGGTGCTCTCATCGGCCATTGTCATGTGGCTCCCTGTCGTTCCAAGGCAACGATGGCACACCGCGAGCAGATAAACCGGTTGCTGGTGCTTTGCGATCGGTTCGGCGCCGTCACAGCCTGCTCGACCAGCGAGGACCCGTCACCCGCCAGTCGGCATCCCAGGCAGCCATCCGGCGCTTGTCCAGGCCGCCACGGCCGAGTGCGTACAGGCACGACAGCAGCAGCGCCGTTCCGGCTGCCGCGAAGAACTCGACGAGACCGACGTGCGCGGACGGCCAGGGCGGCGCTGGAGTGGTCACCAGCGTGCCAGCGGCCGTGACCCGGATCGTGATGGTGCGGCCGGCAGTCGCGGCTGCCGAGACCGTGACCTTGCCGCTGCGGACCGCCCCGTCCGGTGCGACCCAGCGCGCGAGCGCCGCGAAGGTCTCCGCGGTCGCGTAGCCGGTCGGCAGTTGCGGCGTCGCTCCAGTGATCAGCACGGCCGGCACCTGGTAGCCGGGCGGCTGGCCAGCGTGGCGCGGAACGCGGACCGCGGCGGCGATTCCGCCAACGAGCAGCGCGACCAGCGGGACGCAGCAGAGCAGGCTGATCAGCCAGATCGCGACCAGGCCCGCCTCCGCGCGGTCGGTCGGGCGGCGTAGCGGGTTCGCGTCCGGGCGCAGGCCGCGCAGCCACCTCGCGGCCGGGCTTGCCGAGGGCTTCCTCCGCATGCTCATCACCACCAAGTCAACGCCTCCAGGCTGCGCCGACTCGCGCTGACCACTCCAGGGACGATCGCCCTCGGTCGCCAGGACGTCCGTCGGGGCGCGGCGGAGGGCCGTCGACGAAGCGAGTCATAGGCGGCGAGGTGGCGCTCGAGATCGGGTAATCGGATTAACCGCGGCATTTCCTGAAGCGGGAGTGCGCATCTCCGACGAGGCTGATTTAACATTAGCTAGCACCGCACAGGTCTAACGTGGCAAGCGGGACTGCGGGGCGAGGACGTCGTGGCATCAGCTGCATTCGACAGACCGGGTAGCGAGGCGGGAGCCACTGGCCGGCATTTGACCTCGAGCGAATCGTTTCCGGCAAGGACGCCGGGCCGTGCCTGTGACGCGTAAGTACCCCGCGGAACTGCGCCTGCGCGCGATCGAGATGGTGCTCGGGATCCGCGAGCGCGAGGGCAGGGGACACGGCGAGATCGCACGGGTCAGCCGCCAGCTTGGCATTCACCCCGAGTCGCTCCGCGGGTGGGTCCGTGACCGGGACCGCGACGACCGCCAGCGACGGGACAAGGCCGACTCGGAGCGCCTCGAGGAGTTGGAGCGGCAAGTTGCCGAGTTGCGGCAGAGGGTCGATGCCCTGAGCGCGGCGACCATCGGAGACTGGTCGCTGCCCGAGATGAGGTCGGGTTCCGACGAGATACCGTCTGATTCGTGCTGACCGCCGAAGCTCGCCTTCCGGATGCCTCCGCCTGGACGCTTGACCCCTGTCTCGCCTACCTGAACCACGGCGGGTTTGGCGCGGCACCGGCGTGTGTCCTGGCCGACCAGGAGGCCTGGCGGACGGCCATGGAACGCGAGCCGATGACGTTCCTGGTGCGCCGGCTGCCGGAATTGCTGGAGTCCGTGCGGACGGAGGTCGCCACGTTTCTGCATGCAGACCCCGATGGCGTCGTGTTCGTCGACAACGCGACGGCTGGCATGCAGACCGTGATCACCGGGTTCCCGCTCGGTGCGGGCGACGAGGTGCTCACCACCGACCACTGTTACCCGGCGGTCCTGGAACAGCTACGGCTGGCGGTCAGGGCAGCCGGTGCGCAGCTGCGGACCGCGCCGGTTCCACTACCCGCAGCGAGCCGCGCGGCCGTCGCCGACGCCGTGCTGTCGGAGCTGAGCGCGCGCACCCGGCTAGTCGTCGTTGATCACGTCGCGTCCTGCAGCGGACTGGTGTTCCCCGTCGAAGAGATCGTCGACCACTGCCGGCGCCGCGGTGTCGCCGTCCTGGTCGACGGCGCGCACGCGGCGGGCCTGCTGCCGGTCGACGTTAGCCAGCTCGGCGCCGACTTCTGGGTCGGGAACATGCACAAGTGGGTGTGCGCCCCCAAGGCGTCGGCCGTGCTCTATGCGGCAGGGCAGTGGCGCGAGAAGCTCCGCCCGCTCGTTGCCTCGCATGGCGTGTCGCTCGGATACCAGCAGGCGTTCGACTGGACCGGCACTCGCGATCCGAGCGCAATCCTCGCGATCCCGGCAGCGCTGGGCTTTTTCCGCCAGGCCGGCTGGTCCCGCGTACGTCAGCGCAACAACGAACTGGCCAGCCACGGGGCCAAGCTAGCGGCCGAGCGCCTCGGCACCTGGGCCGAGTGGGCCGACGGCGACGGCCTCGCGGCCGCGATGCGGCTCGTGCCGCTGCCAGCGCCACTGGCCGCGCCGGCCGGCTGGGAGCTTGAGCGCCGGCTGGCGGACGACCACGGGGTCATTGTCCCGGTGACGCACCACGGCGGGCGTAGCTGGGTCCGCGTATCGGCCCAGCTCTACAACACGCTGGCCGACTACGAGCGGCTGGCTGACGCCCTGGTCACACAGTGGCCTGCCGTCGGCTGTCAGCCGAAGGCCTGACCCTGGCAGATCGGCCGACCTCGCGGCCTGGGCGGCCCTGACGCCGCGCTGGCGATCGGTGCCGGTGCGGGAAGTCGTTGCGTGGCCGGGGGGTTACTGTACGTTGAGCCGTTGGGAGTCGATGTGGCGCCCGCGCCGGACCGGAGGGAGGCGGTTTCGTGCCGCTACCGGAGGATCCCGCAGCCAAGCTCGCGGAGTATGCGCACCCGGAGATGCTGGTCACGACCGACTGGCTGGCAACCCACCTCGACGACCCGGGCCTGGTGGTGGCCGAGTCCGACGAGGATGTGCTGCTGTACGAGACCGGGCACGTCCCCGGCGCGGTCAAGCTGGACTGGCACACCGAGCTCAACGATCCGGTCACCCGCGACTACGTCGACGGGGCAGGCTTCGCCGCGCTGATGTCGCAGAAGGGGATCGGCAGGGACACCACGCTCGTCCTCTACGGCGACAGGAACAACTGGTGGGCGGCGTACGCGCTGTGGGTGTGCGCCCTGTTCGGGCACCCCGACGTGCGCCTGATGGACGGCGGGCGGGCCAAGTGGATCGCCGAGGGGCGCCCGCTCACCACCGACGTGCCGCAGCGCCCGCCGTCGGATTACCCGGTCGTCGAGCGCGACGACAAGCACATCCGCGCGTTCAGGGACCAGGTCCTGGCTCACCTGGGCCAGCCGCTCGTCGACGTCCGGTCGCCCGGTGAATACTCCGGCGAGCTGCTGCACATGCCCGACTACCCGCAGGAAGGCGCGCTGCGCGGCGGGCACATCCCCGGCGCCGCCAGCATCCCGTGGGCGCGGGCTGCGGCGCAGGACGCCACCTTCCGGACCCGCGCCGAGCTCGAGGCGATCTACCGCGACGGGGCGGGGCTGGGCCCCGGCGACGACATCATCGTCTACTGCCGTATCGGCGAGCGGTCCAGCCACACGTGGTTCGTGCTCCAGCACCTGCTCGGCTATCCGCACGTGCGCAACTACGACGGGTCATGGACCGAATGGGGGAACAGCGTCCGGGCTCCCATCACCCGCGGTGATAGCCCGTGACCGCTGGCACCGCCGGCACCCTCAATCCCCGGCTGCAGG